>JANPJU010000057.1:0-18898 GCA_031425675.1 Paracoccaceae bacterium
GTGGCCGAACCGTCAGGGGTGCTTGCGCCCGATGATGTGCTGATCGCCCCGGCCGTAACCGGGATCTGCGGCACCGACCTGCACGAATACCTTGCCGGGCCAATCGTCACCCCGAAAGAGCCGCACATCTTTACCGGCGCAACCAATCCACAGATTCTGGGGCATAAGTTTTCGGCCCGTGTGCTGGCGGTGGGCGATGCGGTCAGCCATGTGAAGGCAGGGGATCGGATCTCAATCCAGCCGCTTCTGTCGCCGCGCAATGACTATTACGGCAAGCGCGGCCTGTATCACCTGTCGCCGTCGATGGGCTGTGTGGGCCTTAGCTGGGCCTGGGGCGGAATGGCCGAAAAGGCCGTCATCAAGGATTACAACGCCCAGCCCGTGCCCGATGGGATCACCGACGAACAGGCAGCGATGATCGAACCCGCGGCGGTGGCACTATACGGGGTGGATCGCGGCGGGATCACGGCGGGATCGACGGTGCTGGTCTCCGGCGCGGGGCCGATCGGGGCGCTGACGATCCTTGCGGCGAAGGCAGCGGGGGCATCGACGATCATCGTGTCCGAGCCGAACCCGAACCGGCGGCGCATCATCAGCGATATCGCGCCTTACGCCCATGTCGTGGACCCGCGTGATGGCACGCTGGCCCAGGTTGTGGGCGACCTGACCGAGGAAGGCGTCGGCGTAGACGTGGCGCTGGAATGTGTCGGGCTGGAGGCGTCGCTGAATGCCTGCGTGCAGTCGGTGCGGCGGCAGGGCCGCGTTGTGCAGGTTGGCCTTCACATGAAGCCCGCCAGCATTGATGCGATGCTTTGGGCGCTGAAGGACATCACGGTCGAGGCCACCTGGTGCTACCCGACGCAGATCTGGCCACGCATCGCCCGGATGATCGCGGCGGGCACCTTCCCGGTGGAAAAGGTCATCACCGCCCGCATCGACGCGGCCGACGTGGTCGCCAAGGGGTTCGAGGCGCTGCTGGACCCGGCAGGCGAGCATCTGAAAATTCTGGTCACGACCTGACCCTTTGACCAAAAAGAAGAAAGACAAGAACAATGGCTGAAAACAACGTCGCTCTGATCGTCGGTGCCACGGGGCTGTCTGGCAGCTACACCGGCAAGCTGTTGAAAGAACGGGGCTGGACAGTTGTCACCCTGTCACGCGGCGCGGCGGATCTGGAATTTTCGGATCGCCACATCGCCGCCGACTTGCAGGAAGCGGCCTCAACGGCTGCGGCGCTGAAAGCGGCAGGCGATGTGACCCATGTGTTCTTCTGCACCTGGTCGCGGCAAGTGAACGAAGCGGAAAACGTGCGCGTCAACGCGTTGATGATCCGCAATCTGTTTGATGGCCTGACCCATGCCCCCATCCGCCACGCCGCGCTGGTGACGGGCCTCAAGCACTACCTCGGCTCGTTCGACGACTATGCCAAGGTGAAACCCTACACGCCGTTTCTGGAAAGCAGCCCGCGCCTGCCCGGCCTGAACTTCTACTACGCGCAGGAGGACGTGCTGTTCGAGATGGCCGAAAAGCGCGGATTTACCTGGTCGGTGCATCGCCCACACACGATGATCGGCTTTGTCATCGGCAACGCGATGAACATGGCGGTGACGCTCGCAGTCTATGCCAGCATCTGCAAGCACACCGGGCGGCCCTTCGTCTATCCAGGCAGCCCCGAGCAGTTGAACGCCGTAACGGACGTGACCGATGCGCGTCTGCTGGCCAAGCAATTGCTGTGGGCCGCCACCACGCCCGAAGCTGCAAACACGCCCTTCAACACCTCGAACGGGGACGTGTTCCGCTGGACCTGGCTGTGGCAGCAGATCGCCGACTACTTCGGCATCGAGGCCGCCCCTTATCCGGGCCAGCCGACCCCGCTGGAAGGCCAGATGGCCGACGCGCAAAAAGTGTGGTCCGAGATCGTGGCCAAGCACAGCCTGCAGGATATTCCGGTGACCACGCTGGCATCGTGGTGGCACAGCGACGCCGATCTGGGCCGGACGCTGGAGTGCTTCACCGACATGACCAACAGCCGGACGCTGGGGTTCGACGCCTACCAATCCACCCGCACGAGTTTCACCGACGTGTTCGACGAGTTGCGCGCGCGCCGCATCATTCCGGGCTGAGGAGACAGCAATGCACTATGTCGTTCACTGCCTGGACCATGATGGCGCTGTTGAAAAGCGGCTGGCGCATTATGAGGCGCACAAGGCCTATCTGGCGACGGCCCCGGTGAAAACCGTGATCTCTGGCCCGCTTCTGGCCGATGATGAATCCACGATGATCGGCAGTTGCTTTTTGCTTGAGGCGGACAGTCTGGCCGCTGTGCAGGCGTTCAACAGCAATGACCCCTTCGCCAAGGCGGGGTTGTGGAAAACCGTGTCGATCCGCCCGTTCGCCAAGCGTGTGGACAACCGCTGATGGCAAACCCAGTGAAAATTGCGCTCGTGGGCATGGGTTGGTGGGGGCAGAAGATGCTCTCCGTCCTGCAATCCGCCCCAGATGACATTCAGGTCGTGCGCGCGGTTGAGCCGAACGTCGAAACCGTCCGCCAGCTTTGCGCTGACAAGGGCATTGCGCTGTCGGCAGATTACGCCGATGCGCTGAATGATCCCAGCGTTGAGGCGGTGGTTCTGGCCACCCCCCATTCGCTGCACACCAATCAGATCGCGGCGGCGGTGGCGGCGGGCAAGCACATCTTCTGCGAAAAGCCGCTGGCGCTGACCAAGGTTGAGGCGGAACGGTCTGTCGCCCTTTGCCGCGCTGCGGGCCTTGTCCTGGGCATGGGGCATGAGCGGCGGTTTGAGCCCCCGGTGGCCGATATGCTGGCGATGGCCGATGCCGGAACGCTGGGCCGGATCCACCAGATCGAGGCGAATTTCAGCCATGACAAATTCCTGACCCTTGCCCGCGACAACTGGCGTCTCAAGGCTGATCAGGCCCCGGCCGGCGGCATGACGGCGACGGGCATCCACCTTCTGGACCTGTCGGTGCGGCTGCTTGGCGCTGCGGAAAGTGTCCTTTGCATCTGTGAGCAGCTGTCGTCCGACCTGCCGCAGGGCGATACGGTGGCGGCCTTCGTCAAGTTCAAGGGCGGTGGCACCTCTTACGTCTCGGCCTCGCTCGCCAACCCGTTCATCTCGCGCTTTGCAGTGTTCGGGTCAAAAGGTTGGATCGACATCCGCGACAAGGCGCATGTCGAGGCACCCGATGGCTGGATCGTCACCTCGGCCATGGCAGGCGGTCCGATTGTCACCCGGGAAATCGGCAAGGCCGAACCGGTGAAGGACAATTTGGTGGCCTTTGCCCGTGCCGTGCGGGGCGGAGACTATCCGATCACCGCCGACCACCTGGTCAACAACATCGCCCTGCTTGAGGCGGTCTTCGCCTCGGCCAAAAGCGGCCGCATCGAAACCGTCGCCTGACACGAGGAATTGCCCGATGAAAGCCCTGATCTTCGACAAACCGAACCAGCCAATCATCACCGACATTCAGATGCCGACCATTGGCGACAATGAGGTGATGGTCCGCTCGCGCCGCGTGGGCATCTGCCATTCGGACTATGAACTGCTGTCGGGCAACTACATTATCCCGATTTCCTACCCTGTCACCCCCGGCCACGAATGGGTGGGTGAGGTGGTTGAGGTTGGCCGCAACGTAAAAGGCTTGCAACGCGGTGACCGGGTGGTGGGCGAATGCGTGATCCGCACGCCCGAACGCATCCACCATTTCGGCTTTTCGATGGATGGTGCCAACCGTGAATTCTTTGCGGCGCGGCCCGAGTGGCTGCACAAGCTGCCTGACGGGGTCGATGACGCCAAGGGAGCGCTGATCGAGCCCTTCACCTGCGGCTATTACGCTGTGCTGCGGCATGGCGGGGTGGATGCCTCACAAACTGTGGTTGTGTCGGGCGGCGGCACCATCGGCCTTGTCTCGGCGGCGGCGGCCATCGGCATGGGGGCGCAGGTGATCGTCGTCGATCCGGTGCCTCTGCGGCGTGACATCGCGATGAAGCTGGGGGCGGTGGGCACGGTAGACCCTACGGCGGGTAACCCGGTCGAGGCGGTGACCGAGATGACCAAGGGCGGCGCGGATCTGGTGATTGAGGCGGCGGGGCATCCGTCCTCGCTGGCCAATGTGTTCGACTATGCCCGGCCCGAGGGCTTTGTCTCGATGGTGGGGATCAGCATCGGCCAGAAGATCCCGGTCGAACTGGGCAAGATCCAGATCAAGGATTTGACGGTGCGCGGGTGCATTGGGTCGCCCGGTGTCTGGCCCGCTGCGATCCGCTTTCTGGAACGCACGGGGATCGACCTGTCGCCGATCCAGACCCACAGCTTTGCGCTGGATGACGCGATCACAGCCTACGAGCTGGGCAAGGACCCGACCAAGGCGGTGAAGATCACGCTGGAAATTGCCTGACGCCAAAGCGCGCACCGGGGAGGGGAGAGGCAGATCATGGCACAATACCAACAGTCAGCGGGCCATGATGGCCTTGGCCTTGACCTTCGGTCGCTGAAACCGGCGCGGGGTTTCGTGACGGTCGTGATCTCGACGCTGATGCTGATCGTGGTCTGCGCGATCTTCGCTCCCTCGGCCATTTCGGCGGGCGGTCTTGCGGGCAGCCTGCCCTTTGCCGCCATCATCGCGATTGTCGGTCTGGGGCAGATGTTGGTCGTGCAGCAGGGCGGGTTTGACCTGTCACTTGCGGGCGGCGTGTCGCTGGCCGTGGTGATTACCACGCACATGTCGGGCGGCAGCGACGCCCAGTTGTTTTCCTCCATCGCCTTTGCCTTGGCCTGTGCGGTTGTGGCCGGATCGGTAAACGGACTTCTTGTGGGGGTGCTGCGCCTGAATGCCATCGTGGCTACCATCGGGATGAATGCCCTGCTTTACGGTGCGGTGTTTGCGGTGTCGGGCGGCGTGCCGCGGATTACCACACCTTTGATGGCGCAGATCGCGGGCGGCAAGACGCTGGGGGTCCCGAATTCGGTTCTCTTTGCCCTGGTCATCATGCTGCTGGTCAGTTTCGTACTGAAGAAGACTGTAATCGGCCGCCGCTTCGAGGCGATTGGCGCCAATCCCGCTGCGGCCCATGCGGCAGGCCTGAAGGTGCAGCTTTATCAGGCGATGGCCTATGTCTTTGCCCAGCTTCACTATTGTGTGGCAGGTATCCTGATTTCGGGGATTACCCGGGAGCCCACCGCTTTTCAGGGCGACAGCCTGTTGTTGCCGTCGGTGGCCGTCGTGGTGCTGGCGGGAACTTCGCTGCTGGGGGGGCGCGGCTTTCCCATCTCAACCGTGCTCGCCGCGTACTTTCTGAACCAGCTTAGCCAGTTCGCGCTGGCGGTCGGTGTGCCCTTCTCGGCCCAGACGATCATTCAGGCATTGGCGTTGGTCTTCGGGATCGGCGTCTACTCGCTGCGCTGGAAACAGGCGGCAACCAAACGTGCACTCAAGTCCAAAACGGAGGAAACGGACAATGAAGCTTAATGCAATGAAAATGACTGCCGCATGTGCGGTAACAACACTCAGCATGGGCCTTGCGGCCTCGACCGCGCTGGCGCAGACCCCATCCTGGTGCGGGCCAAA
Source organism: Paracoccaceae bacterium (assembly GCA_031425675.1). Taxonomy (GTDB): domain Bacteria; phylum Pseudomonadota; class Alphaproteobacteria; order Rhodobacterales; family Rhodobacteraceae; genus Tabrizicola. The sequence continues at coordinate 5,590 of JANPJU010000057.1, forward strand.
CGAGGCGTCGCTGGCGCTGCTGGACGGCTTTGGCGGCAACAGCTGGCGTCTGGTCACCACGGCATCGGGCGCGGAAGAGGCCGCCAAGTGCCCCAGCATCACCGAGTATGTATATGCCGATGGTCAGGGTGACACCCAGAAAGCCATTTCGGACATCAATTCGATGGCCGCGCGCGGGATCAAGGCGATGGTCGTGTTCGGCGATGCAGGCCCGGCGGTTCTTCCGGCCCTGACCAACGCCCACCGCGCGGGCACCATCGTGGTGCCGTACCGCGTGAACGTCGGCGGCGTCGAGGGTGAGAATTACGCCAAGTTCATCGGTTCATCCTTCGTTGAGGATGGAGTCAGCTGGGGCAACTGGATCAAGGAAGTCCTGCCCGAAGGTGGAAATGTGCTTTTTCTCAGCGGTCCTGCCGGCAACAGTCAAGGCGTTGACGAACTGGCCGGCATGAAACAGGTGCTGGATGACAAGTATGTCTTCATCAACCCCGAACCCTTTGCCGTCACCAACTGGGACCCGTCGCTGACCCAGCAGGTCCTGTCGGCCGAGATTGCCAAGAACGACAAGATCGACGTGATCGTGTCGGACTTCGGCCCGTCGCTGGTCGGCGCACTGCCGGTGTTTGCCGAATTTGGCCGGTCGATCCCGGCGCTGGCCACGTCGGACGGCAACTCGCTCTCCTGCTTTTATGAGCAGAACAAGGACGCGAACCCCGACTTCAAACTGTTCACTGTTGCGACCGGCAATGACAACGTCCGTCTGGCCGTGCAGTGGGCCGTCGCCCTCGCCACCGGTGGCACCCCGCCCACGGATGAGATTTTCAAGGCTCCGGTCTATGAAAACTCGGTTTCCGGCACGCCGAACCCGGTGACCTGCCGCCCCGATCTGCCCGGCTCGATCTATCTGTCGGCAGAGATGGCGGATGACGCGCAGGCGAAAGCTGTCGGTCAGTGATCAAGGTAGCGGCTCCGGGCAGACCAAGCCCGGGGCCGCACGCTTTTACAGCACACCCGCAGGGATGGCAGGACGTGAAATGGCCCAGGTCGCAGCGATGAAACTTGTGGAAACGGGTCCGTTCGACAGCGCACCCCAGCCTGCGCCGACGATCCGCCTGTGCAACATCACCAAGCAGTTTTCCGGCGTCGTGGCACTGTCTGACGTGTCGGTGGAGATTTGCCCCGGTGAGGTTCATGCCATCTTAGGCGAAAACGGCGCGGGCAAATCGACGCTGATGAACATCATCTCGGGCGTGTTGCAGCCCGACATCGGCGTGATCGAATTCAACGGCGAGGTCATCTCGCCCATGACGCCTGAAAAGTCGGCGGCGCTGGGCGTGTCGATTTCCTACCAACATCCGGCGGTGCTGGATGACCTGTCCGTGCTGGAAAACCTGCGCGTGGCGCTGCCGGACCGGGTCTTTGCGGACGGCAACCCCGCCGAGATTGCCCGCACCATGCTTGATGATGTGGGCCTGCACGTACCTCTGGAAGCACGCGCCGACAGCCTGACCGTGGCGCAAAAGCACTTGCTTGAGATTGCCAAGGCGCTTGCGACGCGGCCCCCGGTGCTGATCCTGGATGAGCCGACCGCCGCGCTGGATCAGGACGCGACCGAGATGCTGTTTGCCCGCATCCGCAGCGTGGTGGCGCAGGGCACGGCGGTCATCTACATCACCCACCGGCTGGCAGAATTGCGCCAGATCGCCCACCGCGTAACGGTGCTGCGCGATGGCCACTATGCGGGTGGCGCGTTGGTGCAGGATGTGACCGACGACGATCTGCTGGCCATGATCGTGGGCCGCAGTCTGGCCTCGGCCTTTCCGCCAAAGTCGGAACATGCGAACCCCGAAACCAACTTCACCGTCAAAGGCCTGTCGGGCCGCACGTTTCATGACATCAGCTTTGCCATCGGGCGCGGCCAGATCATCGGTATCGCCGGGGTTGAAGGCAACGGTCAGTCGGGCGTGATGCGCGCGCTGGCCGGGTTGGAGGCCTGGAAAGGCGAGGTGCGCTTGAAGGGCACCCCGCTTTCCCCCGCCGAGGTAAAGGTGAAATCGGCCTTCATGCCGTCCGACCGCCACGAAGAAGGGATCATCGCCGACTTGACCGTGCGCGAAAACGCGACGTTTTCGGCGCTGGATCAGTTCAGCAATCTTGGCATCCTCAGTCGCCGCAAAGAGCTGGGCGAGGTGGGCCGCGTGTTCGGCTCGCTGTCGGTCAAGACGCCTGGGCTGGACGCAGGCATTTTGTCGCTGTCGGGCGGCAACCAGCAAAAAGTGGTCATGGCGCGGGCCTTGATGTCACGCCCCGGCTTCATCCTTGCAGATGAGCCGACGCAGGGCGTGGACGTGGGTGCCCGGTTCGAGATTTACCGCATCCTGCGCGAGGTGTCGCAATCCGGCACGCCCGTGATCGTGAATTCGTCCGACGCGGCCGAGCTTGAAGGCCTGTGTGATGTGGTGATCGTCATGTCGCGGGGCAGCGTCGCTGAAACCCTGCGCGGCGCAGATGTCACCGAAGGCCGCATCGTGGCGGCTGCGGTCAAGGCGCAGTCCCATGTCGCGGGTGTGGGTGAGGCCACCAAGGCCGCAAAATCGGCCAGCGGCGGCCTGCGCCAGTTCCTCCAAAGCGACAATGCGACTGTCTGGCCGCTGGCAGCCGTCGTGGTGATGCTGGGGCTTTATGTCTTTGGGCAGAACAACAATTACCTGTCAGCGTTCAACATCTCGAACATCCTCTTGCTGGCAACGGCACTGGGGTTCATCGCGCTTGGCCAGACCGTCGCCCTGCTGATGGGCGGGATCGACCTTTCGGTCGGGCCGCTGGCCGGGTTTCTGGTGGTTGTCGCGTCCTTCTTCATCAATGACGGGCAATCGCCGCAAACCATCGCGCTGGGTTTCGCGTTGATGTTTCTGGCGGCATTGGCCGTGGGGACAATCAATGGCTGTCTGATCCGCTTTGCCAACTTCACCCCGATTGCCGCGACCTTGGCCATGTATATCGGGTTGCAGGGCCTGAGTTTCGTGCTGCGCGACGGGCCGGGCGGATACATCAATTTCGCCGTGATGGACACCATCGGCTGGAAACTTGGCCCGCTGCCGGTGGCATTTCTTGTGCTGGTCGCCGTGGCGCTGCTGGCGGAATATGTGCTGCGCAAGCGCCGCCTTGGCTGGCAGTTCCGTGCCGTTGGCTCGCATGAGGAATCCGCGCGCCGGATGGGTATTCGCGTCAACCTGGTGATCATCGGGGGATACATCGCGGTGTCGCTGTTCACGGCGCTGGGGGCGGTCATGCTGATGGTGCAGATCGGCGTGGGAGATCCAGCGCAGGGCGTCAACTATACGCTCGCCAGCATTACAGCCGTGGTTCTGGGCGGCACCAGCCTGCGCGGCGGACGCGGAACCTTCATCGGCACCGTGATGGGCGCGGTCCTGTTGACCGAGGTGTTGAACGCGGTGTCCTTCCTCGGCCTGTCGCAGACCTATCAGTATGTCTTCCAGGGTGCGCTGATCCTCGCGGCGGCGCTGATCTATTCGACGGCGCGGCGGCAGGCCGAAGTCTGAGCCCCGCGCATGCCAGTCACCGAACCGCAAGGAAACAACCATGACCGCTGAAGCTGCCATTGACTATTTCACCGAACGCCACTCGGTCGATGCCGTGAACGGACGGATGAGCACTGGCACCGATCCACGGCTGGCCCATGTGATGGCACGGCTGGTGGCGCATCTGCACGCGTTCATCAAGGATGTTGAACTGACGCAGGACGAATGGGCAACGGCGATCAGCTTTCTGACGCTGACCGGCCAGATCTGCGATGGCAACCGGCAGGAATTCATTCTTTTGTCAGACGTTCTGGGCGTGTCGATGTTGGTGGATGCGATCAACAACCGCCGTCCCTCGGGGGCCACGGAAAACACCGTGCTGGGGCCGTTTCATGTGGACGGCGTGCCGGACTATCCGATGGGGGCCAATATCTCGCAGGACGGCGGGCGGGAGACGTGCCTCTTTCAGGGGCATGTGAAAGATCTTGACGGCAACCCCTTGGAAGGGGTGCGGATCGACGTCTGGTCAGACAATGAGGACGGCTTTTACGACGTGCAGCAACCGGGCGTGCAGCCGCCGCACAATAACCGGGGTGTGTTCGTCACAGGGCCTGACGGGCGCTATTGGTTCCGGGGGATCAAGCCGGTGGCCTATCCCATTCCCGATGATGGCCCGGTGGGGCAGATGCTGGGCCATCTGGGCCGCCACCCCTACCGCCCGGCGCACATGCATTTCATCGTCAGCCGCGCGGGCTTTGAAACCGTCGTCACGCATACCTTTGTTCAGGGTGATGACTATCTGCAATCGGACGCCGTCTTTGGAGTGAAGCAATCGCTGGTGGCACCGTTCGAGGCCGTGGCGGGGGGCGAGACGAAGTGGCTTTCGACCTTCGATTTCATCCTGAACAAGGCGGCGGCAGCATGACTTTGGATCGCAAAAGCCCCCGCATCGCGTTTTTGGGGACCGGGGCACAAGGGGCGTCCATCGCCGCTGATTTCGCGCTGGCGGGGCTGGATGTCACCTTCATCGACCAGTGGCCCGCCCATATCGAGGCGATCCGCGCAAATGGCATCACCGTGAATTTCCCGACCCGCGCGGTCAACGCCCGCGTCCCTGCCCTGCACCTGTGCGAGGTGGCCGAGATCAAGCAGCCCTTCGATCTGATCTTTCTGGTGGTCAAGGCCTATGACACGACATGGGCCACCCAACTTATCAAGCCGGTTCTGGCCGAAGACGGCTTTGTGATCGGCCTGCAAAACGGCATGACGCACGAAGACATTGCCGCCGTGGTGGGCCGCCACCGCACCATCGGCGCCGTGATCGAGATTGCGTCGAACATGTGGGTTCCGGGCGTGACCAATCGGCAAAACGACCATGACGAGTCGTGGTTCGCGATGGGGGCGCTTGACCCTGCCCAACAGCACCGGGTTAAGGGCGTGGCCGAACTTTTGCGCCACACCGGCCGGGTTGAGGTGACGGATGACATCCGGTCTGCCAAGTGGATGAAACTGGTGGTAAACGCCGCCGAGCTTATCCCCTCGGCCATCATCGACACCGCACTGAACGATGCTGCCCGTGCGCCGGGAATGCTGAAGGTGATGCGCGAAGCCGGGTACGAAGCGATGCACGCCGCCCTTGCAGATGGCGCTACAATCATGCCGATCATCGGAATGCCCCCCAGCATGAGCAACGATCCAGAACGCTATGTCGATGAAATTCTTGACGAAGTTCTGCGGACCTTCTCGCGTGAGGATACTTTGACCACCTCCCTGCAGGATTGGCGCAAAGGCCGCCGGGCCGAGGTGGAAGAGGTGAACGGCTGGGTCGTGCAAACCTTGCGCGCCCATGGCCGAAACGCGCCGGTCAATCAGCGGGTGGTCGAGATTGCCCTGCAGATCGAGGCGGGAAAACTGAACCCGCGCCCGGAAAACATTGACCTGCTGACGCGAGGTGGCCCTGCCATCTGATCCGCAATCAGAGGCGGCGGGAAACAGGGGATCAGGGCCGAAGATGCCGAATGTGAAGATCTATGTGGACGAAGCGATCTATCCCACATGTCGCGACAGATTGGCTGCCGCTCTGGGGCCGGTCCTGGACATGTTGTGTCATGACCTGACCGTTGAGCGGCCCGCCTGCCAGATGGCCGTGATGCCGGTTCTGGCCATGCCCGACCTGCCGCCCGTGAGCGTGGAAATGCAGATCATGCCGCATCCTGAGCGCACTCGGGCTGCCCTGCTGGTTATCTGTGCCAAACTTCGGGAACTGGTCGGCGCTGCGACAGGCACCCACGTTGCCATTCGGGTGACCACACTAAACCCCGAAACCTACATCGCGCTGAAATAGGAAGGCACGCAATGGACAAGACGCTTCCCGATCTGGCAACTGCGGTTGCGGGCATCCTTGATGGCATGACCGTGATGATCGGTGGCTTTGGCGGCTCTGGCGCGCCGATCGAACTGATCCACGCGCTGATTGACGGGTTCATGGCGACGGGCCACCCCACTGGCCTGACCGTGGTCAACAACAATGCTGGCAACGGCCACGTCGGCCTTGCAGCGCTGATCGAGGTGGGGATGGTGGCCAAGCTGATCTGCTCTTTCCCACGCTCCGCCGATCCGGTGGTGTTCACTGAACGCTACCTCGCCGGGCAGATCGAGCTGGAGCTTATGCCGCAAGGCACCCTTGCCGAACGCATCCGCGCCGGGGGGGCGGGCATCCCGGCCTTCTACACGCCCACCAGCTATGGCACCGATCTGGCCAAGGGCAAACCGGTCGAGGTGTTCGAGGGGCGGCCTTATGTGCAGGAACGCTGGCTGAAAGCCGATTTTGCGCTGGTCAAGGCGCATCTGGGTGACCGCTTGGGCAATCTGACTTACCGGATGGCAGCGCGGAATTTCAACCCGCTGATGTGCATGGCGGCGGCAACCACCATCGCACAGGTCAGCCGCATCGTCGCCCCGGGCGGCATCGACCCCGAGGCTGTCATAACGCCGGGCATCTTTGTTCAGGGGCTGGTCGAGGTGGCGAACCCTGCTCAGGAAGAAATCCTGAACCGGGCCAACGCGCGCTACCCTGAGGTTCCCGCATGACTTTGAAGCTCACTCCCATGCAGATGGCGTGGCGCGCGGCGCAGGACATTGGCGATGGCGCCTATGTCAATCTTGGCATCGGTTTTCCCGAACTGGTCGCAAAATTCCAGCCGCCAGAACACGATGCGATCTTTCACACCGAAAATGGCATCCTTGGGTTTGGTGCAGCCCCGTCCGCGGGCGATGAAGATTGGGACCTGATCAACGCTGGCAAAAAGGCCGTCACACTGAAACCCGGCACGGCCTTTTTCCACCACGCCGACAGCTTCGCCATGGTGCGCGGCGGGCATCTGGATGTGGCCATCCTTGGCGCTTACGAGGTGGCCGAGACCGGCGATCTGGCGAACTGGTCCACCGGCCCAAAAGGCGTGCCAGCGGTCGGCGGGGCGATGGACCTTGTCCACGGGGCAAAGCGTGTGGCGGTGATGACTGACCATGTCACCAAGGACGGCAAGCCCAAGCTGCTGCAACGCTGCACCCTGCCGCTGACTGGCGTGGGATGTGTGACGCGCGTCTACTCCAGCCATGCCGTGATCGACATCGTCGACGGGCGCTTTGTCCTGCGGGAAAAACTGGCGTCCCTTACCTTTGACGCGCTGCAATCCATGACCGGGGCCACCCTGCATCTGGCTGGCCCCGTAGCCGACCTTGTCGTGCCCGAATTGTAAAGTGAGCTTTGACATGACCGATGTTTTCATCTGCGACTATATCCGCACACCCATCGGCCGGTTCGGCGGCAGCTTGTCCTCGGTCCGCGCAGATGACCTTGGCGCGGTGCCGCTGCGGGCGCTGATGGCGCGGAATCGGCAAGTGGACTGGGCAGCGGTGGATGATGTGATCCTTGGCTGCGCCAATCAGGCGGGCGAGGATAACCGCAACGTCGCCCGCATGTCGGCGCTGCTGGCGGGCCTGCCTGTTTCGGTGACCGGCACCACGATCAACCGTCTGTGCGGGTCGGGGATGGATGCGGTGTTGGCGGCCGCCCGGCAGATCAAGGCGGGCGAAGCTGATGTGATGATCGCGGGCGGAGTGGAAAGCATGTCGCGCGCGCCCTTTGTGATGCCGAAGGCCGACACGGCCTTCAGCCGCAACGCCGAGATCTACGACACCACCATCGGCTGGCGCTTCATCAATCCGCTGATGAAGGCGCAATACGGCGTCGAGTCCATGCCCGAAACCGGCGAGAATGTTGCGGAAGATTTCGCCATCTCGCGCGAAGATCAGGATGCGTTTGCGCTACGCTCGCAAGCCAGGGCGTCGGCGGCGCAGGCGAATGGGCGGTTGGCGGCGGAAATCACCCCGGTGACCATCCCGCAGCGCAGGGGCGATGCAGTGGTGGTGGACCGCGACGAACACCCGCGCGCCACGACCATGGAGGCGTTGGCGAAACTTGGCACGCCCTTCCGCAAGGGTGGGTCGGTGACGGCGGGCAATGCAAGCGGCATCAATGACGGGGCGGCGGCGCTGATCCTGGCCTCGGCTGCCGCCGCGCGGAAATACGGGCTGACACCGATTGCGCGCGTGCTGGGCGGGGCGACGGCGGGGGTTGAACCACGGATCATGGGCTTTGGCCCGGCTCCGGCCAGCGAAAAGCTGATGGCGCGGCTGGGGCTGGGTCAGGCCGATTTCGACGTGATCGAGTTGAACGAAGCCTTCGCCTCACAGGGCCTTGCCACCCTGCGCGCCCTGGGGATTGCCGATGACGACGCCCGCGTGAACCCGAATGGCGGGGCCATCGCGTTGGGCCATCCCCTGGGCATGTCCGGCGCGCGGATCACAGGGACCGCCGCGCTGCAACTGGCGTTGACCGGCGGGCGGCGGTCCTTGTCGGCCATGTGCATCGGTGTGGGCCAGGGCATTGCCATCGCGCTGGAACGGGTCTGACCAAGAACATCACAGTCGCCGCAAACTGCACCATGAGGGAGGAAATGGATCATGGCTGAACGCGTCTATGGCATGCACCACATCGGCATCACGGTGCCGGACATCGAAGAGGGCATCGCCTTTTTCAAGGCCGTGTTCGGGGCCGTCGAAGTGTTCCGCACCGGGGCCTTCGCAGTTGATGAGGCGTTCATGGAACGCCGCCTTGGAACGCCCCCGCACACCCGGATCCGCGATCTGGTATTTCTGCGCTGCGGTGCCGGCACCAATGTCGAGCTGTTCGAGTACAGCGGCGAGGACAGTTCTGCCCGTCCCCGGCGCAACTCTGAAATTGGCGGCACGCATCTGTGTTTTGAGGTTGAAGATGTGTTCGCATCTGTCGAACGCCTGCGCGCGGCGGGCATTGAATTTCTGGACGGTCCCAACACGGTGACCGAAGGGCCGCTGGCGGGCTTCAACTGGATCTATCTCAACGCGCCATGGGGTCAGTCGCTTGAGATCGCCAGCTTCAATACTCTGGGGTATGAAAAAGACACGCCCGAACGCATCTGGCGCGCAAAGCCGCAGGGCTAAGTCCGGCCAGCGGTTTCAGCCCTATACACACAGGCCCGTTTCAGGTAGTGCCCCCAAACGGTCGAGATTCCGGGACTGTGGGCGAGGAGGCCCGCACCAAGGGGACATGGGCCGTTTGGCTTATCGGGCACATCCGTTGCCCCCCTTTGGAAAGACATCCATGACGATGACAAACGTGGCCGCGCCGCTGGCGCAGGCTTTGGCAGGCAAGGGCTATGAGGCCCTGACCGCCGTTCAATCCGCCGTGCTGGTTGACGGCGTGGCAGGGCGTGACCTACTGGTTTCGGCGCAGACCGGATCAGGCAAGACCGTGGCCTTTGGCCTGGCGATTGCGCCCGAGATTCTGGGCGGACAAGACCGCCTTCTGTATGCCGACCAGCCGCTGGCGCTGATCATTGCGCCCACGCGGGAACTGGCCTTGCAGGTCGCGCGGGAACTTGAGTGGCTTTATGCCGGTGCCGGTGCCAAGATCGCCACCTGTGTTGGCGGCATGGACTACCGCACCGAAAAGCGGATGCTGGAGCGTGGGGCGCATATCGTTGTCGGCACGCCCGGCCGCCTGCGTGACCACATCGACCGCCGCAGCCTTGACCTGTCAGGCCTGAAAGCCGCCGTGCTGGACGAAGCCGACGAGATGCTGGACCTGGGCTTTGCCGAAGACCTAGAATTCATCCTTGCCGCCGCCCCCGCAGAACGCCGGACCCTGATGTTTTCGGCGACTGTGCCGAAGGAAATCGAAAAGCTGGCCGGCACCTTCCAGAACAACGCGCTGCGCATCGTGGCGCAGGGCGAATCCAAGCAGCACGTCGATATTGAATACAAAGCCTACAGCGTCGCCGTGCGCGACCGTGAGCATGCGATCTTCAACATCCTGCGGTTCTACGAATCGCAGACCGCCATCGTTTTTTGCAAGACGCGGGTGAACGTGAACCACCTGATGGCCCGCATGGGCAACCGGGGGTTTCAGGTCGTGGCCCTGTCGGGTGAGCTTAGCCAACAGGAACGCACCCACGCGCTGCAGGCGCTGCGTGATGGCCGGGCGCGGGTCTGTATCGCCACCGACGTCGCCGCACGGGGCATTGACCTGCCGGGGCTGGAGCTGGTGATCCACGCCGATCTGCCGTCGAACTCGGAAATCCTGCTGCACCGGTCAGGTCGTACGGGCCGCGCGGGCAAGAAAGGCGTCTCGGCGCTGATCGTCGCCCCGGCGGAGTTCAAGAAGGCCCAGCGCCTGCTGCAAGGCGCCAAGGTCGTGGCCGAATGGGGCACCGCACCCGGCGCAGATGAAGTGCAGGCCAAGGATGACCTGCGCATTCTGGAACACCCCGCATTGATGGCCGGGGTCGGTGATGACATGGACATGGCGCAAGGCTTGCTGGACCGTTTCGGCCCGGAAGCGGTGGCCGCCGGTTTTGTCCGCATGTGGCGCGAAGGGCGTTCCGCGCCCGAGGTGCTGTCGTCGGACCAACAGGTTCCCACCTCTGCCCCGCCGCGTGAACGCGGTGATTTTGGGCCATCCGTCTGGTTCCGACTGTCGGTTGGCCGCGCAGGCCGGGCCGAGGCACGCTGGCTGCTCCCCAAGATTTGCGATGCTGGCGGCATCGGCAAGGACGGCATCGGTGCCATCCGCGTGCGTGAGGATGAAACCTTCGTCCAGATCGCAGCCCCGCTTGCCGACAAGTTCGGCGCGTCGGTTGAACTGGACCGCGACCTCTTGATGATGCGGATCGAGGGGGAGCCTGACCTTGACCGCCCCCGCGCGCCTTCAGCCAAGTTCGAACGCCCGGAACGGGCTGAGCGGGCTGAACCGCGCCGCGAAAAGCCTGCCTATGCGCCGAAACCCGCCCGCGTGGTTGAGGATGACGCCGAACCTGCCCGCGCCGAGCCGGCGAAGAAGCCTTATGCAAAGCGTGACGACAGCCCGCGCCCAAGTGCGGCAAAACCGGCCTATGCCAAGCCCGCCTATTCCAAGCCTGACTGGCAGGACAAGCCCAAGCCCTATGCCAAGCGCGAAGACAGCCCGCGCCCGGCCCGCGCGCCCTATGACCCGGACCGCGCCGCGCGTCCGGCGGGCGATGACGCTGCCAAGAAACCCCGCTGGTCGCCCGACCAGAAAACCGCGCCCCGTTCGGCTGGGTTCAAAAGCCAGGGTGGCTCCGCCGGGAAACCGGCTCGTGCCGAGGGCTACAAAAGCCACGCATCGGACAGCCCCTACAAGCCGAAATCCGAAGGGTTCAAACCGCGCAGCGAGGGGTTCAAACCCCGCGAAGACGGCTTCAAACCGCGTGACGATAGCGACCGTCCAGCGCGCAAGCCCTATGCCCCGAAAGGCGACGACGCGCGTCCGTTCGTAAAGCGCGACGGTCCGCCAAAGTCGGGTGGGTTCAAGACCTTCGCGGCGGGCGGGAAGAAGCCCTTCGACAAGGCCGGATCGGGTGCCGCTGCGCGCCCGGCAAAGCCGAAGGCCGATGCCAAAGACACCACCAAACGCTTCGTCCCGCCGAAGGGCCCCAAGCGCTAAGATCGCCACAACGGTCGGGCCGGAGTTTTCCAAAACTCCGGCCCGATGTCTTTGAAGAAATCGGTTCTATCCCCGCAGCCGATGCATCGCCTCAGCATGCAAAGCTGGCGGCAGGGCAAGCACCCCTTTCGCCTGCGCAGCCGGGGTGTTGAACTGCAGGGCATCGCCCAACTGGTCCGTCACCACCGCCCCGGCGCGTTCGGCGATCAGGCCCCCGGCGGCAATATCCCATTCCCACGCGTCGCGCAGGGTCAGCATCCCGTCGTGCCGCCCCTCTGCCGCAAGGCACAACCGATAGGCCAGCGAGGCGCGGAAACTGCGGGTGATATCCGGCACGCCGCCCGGCCATTTCTCGGGCGTCATGTTCACTTTTGTCGTCAGGATATCCGCCCCCTCCAGCCGATCCCGCTGACTGGCGGCAATCGGCTGGCCGTCCTTCAACGGCGGTGACGACAGAGAAGCCGTGTAGATCTTGTCCAGCGCGGGCAAGAAAACCACCCCCGCCGTCACCTTTCCCTTGTGCGCCACGGCAAGCGAGTGGGCAAAGGTCTCTTCCCCCGCCACAAAGGCCCGGGTGCCGTCGATGGGGTCGATGATGAAGACCGTTTCACAAGACAGGCGGGCGGCGTTGTCAGGGGTTTCTTCGGACAGCCAGCCGTAATCGGGGCGGGCCGACAGCAGCATCAGCTTCAGCATGTCATTGACCGCAAGGTCAGCCTCGGTCACCGGACCATGCTCGCCGCCCTTGTCCCAGACCTTCGGCTCTCGCCGCCAAAATCGCAGCGCGATGCGCCCCGCTTCCCGCGCGGCTTCGGTCAACAGGGCCAGATCACGCTCCGGCAAGGGTCATCCCGTCGATCAGGATAGAGGGAACCCGCGTCGACAGATGCGCGCGGGCGTCGTTTGCAGGAACAATCCGCAACAGCATGTCACGCAGGTTGCCCGCGATGGTGCATTCGTGGACGGGGTGCGAAATCACCCCGTTTTCCACCCAGAAGCCTGAAGCCCCACGCGAATAATCCCCCGTCGTCGGGTTGATCGTCGATCCGATCATCGAGGTGACAAGCAGCCCCGTTCCCATCTGGGCGATCAGATCGGCCCGGCTGCGCAGGCCGGGCGTCAGATCAAGGTTGGTGGTTGACGGCGAGGGCGGTGCCCCCGTCCCGCGAAAGGCGTTGGCGGTGGAGGGCATCCCCAGCTTGCGCCCCGTGGCAAGGTCCAAGACCCAGCCGGTCAGCACGCCATCCGCCACAATCTCCCGCCGCCGCGTCGCCAGCCCCTCACCGTCAAACGGGCGAGAGGAGGAGATACGCGGGCGGTGCGGGTCCTCAACCAGCGACAAGCCAGCGGGCAGCACCTGCTTGCCCAGAAGGTCACGCGCCCAGCTTGACCCACGCGCGATGGAACTTCCGTTGATCGCCGACAACAGATGCCCGATCAGCGAGGCTGCAACGCGTTCATCATAGACCACCGGATAGGTGCCGGTCTTCGGCTTGACCGACCCCACCCGTTGCAATGTCCGCTCTGCTGCCAGTCGGCCAATCCCTTCGGCCCCCGGCATGTCGGCGGCATGGGTGCGGCCTTCGCCCGCATAATCGCGCTGCATGTCGGTGCCGGACCCCGTGAATGCCACACCCGAAAGCGAGGTTGAGGTGCGCCCGTAGCCCCCGGAAAACCCGTTCGTCGCGGCCATGTGCAGCTG
>JANPJU010000058.1:0-9069 GCA_031425675.1 Paracoccaceae bacterium
ACGCAGGCCCCATCCTTCAACAATCGCTCTGCCGTGGCAGAGCCAATGCCCCCGGCCCCACCGGTGACCAGTGCCACCCGCCCGGCCAGCGCCTTGGCCTTTGGCATCCGTTGCAGCTTGGCCTCTTCCAGAAGCCAGTATTCGATATCAAACGCCTCCTGCTCCGGCAGGCCTTGGTAGGTCGATACCGCACTCGCCCCGCGCATCACGTTGATCGCGTTGACATAAAACTCGGCCGAAATCCGCGCCGTCGCCTTGTCGCTGGCAAAGGTGATCATGCCCACGCCGGGCACAAGGTAGACCACAGCATTGGGGTCGCGCAGGGCAGGGCTGTCGGGGTGCTTGCAGCGGTCATAATACGCCGCGTAACCGGCGCGGTAGGCGTCCACCGCTGCGGGCAGGCTGGCAAGTGTCGCCTCAAGGTCGGGCTTTGCAGGGTCGAAATCCACCACAAGGGGCGCAATCTTGGTGCGCAGGAAATGGTCGGGGCAGGACGTGCCCATCGGCGCCAGTGTGCCCAGCATAGCGGAGCCGACAAACTCCAGCACTTCCGGGCTGTCGTCAAAGTGCCCCACCTTGTGCCGGTCCTTGCTGATCAGCCCGCGAATCACCGGCATCAGCTGCGCCGCCACGTCCCGCCGCTGACCCGCATCCAGCGTCGGGCGGGCCGCGCCACCAAAGGCCGGCTTGCCCGCCGACCGCGCCTCAAGCCAGTCAGCGGCGGTGTTGATCACCTCAAGCGTCGTCAGGTAGCAGTCCTTGGCGTCATCGGCCCAGGTAAACAGCCCGTGGCTTTCCAGCACCGCGCCGCGCATGTTTGGGTTTTCCACGGCCAGCTTGTTCAGCCACAGCCCCAACTCAAACCCCGGGCGCTTCCAGGGCAGCCAGCCGATGCTGTCGCCAAACACCTCTGCCGTCAGGGCCTTGGAGTTCACCGATGCTGCAAGCGCGATAATCGCGTCGGAATGGACGTGGTCCACATGTTTGCGCGGCACATAGGCGTGCAAGGGCGTGTCGATGCTGGCGGCCCTCGGGTTCAAGTTGAAGGTGCAATGGGGCAGGTAGCCGACCATCTCATCCTCAAACTCAACCCCCCGGTAAAGGCCGCGCAACGCCTCAACCTTATCCATGTAAAGCGTTGAAAATCCGTCCATCTTCATGGACCCGATATCGCCGCCCGACCCCTTGACCCAAAGCACTTCGACCATATGGCCGGTCAGGGGATCACGCTCCATCACCTTGGCGCTGGTATTGCCGCCGCCAAAGTTCGTCACCCGCTTGTCCGACCCCAGAAGGTTCGACCGATACAGCAGCTTTTCCGACTCGGTCATGCTGCCAGCGCGGGTGTCATCCCACAGGTTTTTCAGATGGTTGTCCCGCGCCGCCATGGTGCCCCCCGCTTGATTTCCCATGAAACTGCGCTGAAACCGCCTTTGAAGTCAATCACAACCAATCATCTTCAAGCATGCTGCACCGCAGAACAGACGATAATGATTGAAAATGATTGACAGCGCGCGATTCTGGTGGATGTTTAAGGGCAAGGGGAAGCCAATGCACGAAACCGAACGCCACCGGATCATCCTGTCCACCGTCGAAGGGCGGCCCGTGGTCAATGTGGCCGATCTGGTCACCCTGACCGGGGCAAGCGAGGCGACGATCCGGCGCGACATCGCAGCGCTGCATGTCCAGAAAAAACTCCGCCGGGTGCGGGGCGGGGCGGAATCGATCTCACCGCCGCAATTCGTCAGCATCAACGCCCGGCCGTTCAGCGTGAACGAAGGTCTGCGCCTTGCCGAAAAGCGCGCCATCGCCCGCGCGGCCGTGGAAATGTGCAGCGATGGTGAGGCGATCATCATCAACGGCGGCACCACGACATTCCAGATGGTCCACCTGCTGACCGCCAAGCGGTTGCAGGTGTTCACCAACAGCTTTCCGATTGCCGAACACCTGCTGAAACACTCGAAGAACACCGTGTTCCTGCCCGCAGGCGCGATCTACCGCGAACAGAACATCATCCTGTCGCCCTTTGACGAAGACGGCAGCCGCAACTTCTATGCCAACCGCATGTTCATGGGCTGCCGGGGCCTTGGCCCCCTTGGCCTGATGGAGGGTGACCCGATGCTGGTGCAGGCCGAACAAAAGCTGATCGGTCAGGCCGATGAACTGGTGGTTCTGGCCGACAGCACCAAGTTTGCCGCGCGGTCCAGCCTTCTGCTGTGCCCGCTGGCCCGGATCAGCACCGTCATCACCGATGACGGCATCGACGACCGCGCCGCCGCCATGCTCGAATCCGCCGGGGTCCGGCTGATCGTGGCGCGGACCGGGGCGGCAGACCGCACCGCCGACGTGACGGAGGACCGCGCAGGCGACGCCTGACGCAAAACGAAACGCTCATAGGGAGGAACTGACATGAGCTTCTGGAAGAAAGCACTCACCACCGCCGCTGTGGCCACGGCCTTGATGGCCAACGCTGCCGCTGCCGAGAACGTCAAGATCGCCATCGTCGTCAAGGCGCTGGGCATCGGGTTCTTTGAAGCCGCCGCCAAGGGCGCGGAAGAGGCCGCGAAGGAACTTGGCGATGTGGAAATCATCTACACCGGCCCGACCAGCACCACCGCCGAAGGCCAAATTGAGGTGATCAACGCCCTGATCGCGCAAGGCGTGGACGCCATCGCCATTTCCG
Source organism: Paracoccaceae bacterium (assembly GCA_031425675.1). Classification (GTDB taxonomy): domain Bacteria; phylum Pseudomonadota; class Alphaproteobacteria; order Rhodobacterales; family Rhodobacteraceae; genus Tabrizicola. The sequence continues at coordinate 2,684 of JANPJU010000058.1, forward strand.
CCAACGACCCCGACGCCGTAGCCCCCGCCCTGCAAAAGGCGATGGAGCGTGGGATCACCGTCATCTCGTGGGATTCGGGCGTGGCCAAAGACGGCCGCCAGATGCACCTGAACCCCTCGTCCAGCGCCTTGATCGGCAACACGATCATCAAGCTGGCCGCCGATAACCTGCCTGATGGTGGCGACGTGGCGATCCTGTCGGCCACCTCCACCTCGACCAACCAGAACATCTGGATCGAAGAGGCGACGAAGGTCTTGCCGAACTATCCGGGCATCAACCTTGTCGCCACCGTCTATGGCGATGACCTTGCCGACAAATCCTACCGGGAAGCGCAGGGCCTTATCGCCACCTACCCCGACCTGAAGGCCATTATCGCGCCGACCACGGTTGGCATCCTCGCCGCAAGCCAGGCGGTGACCGATGCCGGCAAGATCGGCCAGATCAACGTGACCGGCCTTGGCCTGCCGTCCGAAATGGCCGGCGCGGTCGAGTCCGGCGCGACCGTCAGCTTCGCGATCTGGAACCCGATCGACCTGGGCTACGCCGCCACCATGATCGCCTACAACCTGAACAAGGGCACGGCGACTGCGGAACCCGGCGCGTCGATCCCGATGGGCCGCATGGGCGCTGCCGTTCTGGACGAAAACAACGAAGCGGCCATGTCGGACCCCTTCACCTACGACAAGTCGAACATCGCCGAGTTCAAGTCGATCTTCTGATTTGCCCATCTCCCCCGGCCGGACGCTCCCCCGGCCGGGGCTTTTCTGACCCCCCAAAGGACATCCCATGCCCCCCGTCCTGTCGCTGCGCGGCATTTCCAAGTCATTCCCGGGCGTCAAGGCGCTGCAGGGCGTGCAGCTTGATCTGTACGCAGGGCAAGTCACCGCTCTGATCGGGGAAAACGGGGCTGGCAAGTCCACCATCGTCAAGGTCTTGACCGGCATCTACCAGCCTGAGGCAGGCACGATTGAGATTGACGGCACGCCCACCCATTTTACCACCGCCCAAGACGCCGCCCGCGCCGGGGTGACGGCAATCCATCAGGAAACGGTGCTGTTTGACGAACTTTCCGTCGCCGAAAACATCTGGCTGGGCCACGCCCCCCGCACAAGGTTCGGCCTGATCGACCGCCGCGCCATGCGCGACGGGGCCAAGCGCCTTTTGGACAGCATCGGCGCGACCCTCGACCCCGACCTGCGGCTCGGCAATCTTGGCATCGGCTCCAAACACCTGGTCGCCATCGCCCGCGCCCTGTCCACCGATGCCCGCGTGGTGATCCTCGATGAACCCACCGCTGCCCTTAGCCACAAGGAAATTCATGAGCTTTACGAGCTTGTCGAAACCCTGAAGGCCCAGGGCAAGGCGATCCTCTTCATCAGCCACAAGTTTGATGAGGTGTTCCGCATCGCCGACCGCTACACCGTCTTCCGCGACGGCCAATTCGTCGGCGAAGGGGCCATGGCGGACGCCACCGAAGACATGCTGGTGCAGATGATGGTCGGACGCAGCGTCGACCAGATCTTCCCGCCCCGCAGCCACAACATCGGCGATCCGGTCCTGACCGTGGCAGGCTACAGCCACCCCACCGAATTCGCCGACATCAACTTCACCCTCCACCGGGGCGAAATCCTTGGCTTTTACGGCCTTGTCGGCGCTGGGCGGTCCGAGGTGATGCAGGCCCTGTTCGGCATCACCAAACCCTCGCGCGGCGCGGTGCGGATCGACGGTCAGGTCCGTGTGATCCGCTCAACGCATGAGGCGATTGCGGCAGGCATCGTCTATGTCCCCGAAGACCGGGGCCGTCAGGGCGCCATTCGCGGCCTGCCGATCTTTCAGAACATCACGCTGCCCTCGCTGACCCGCACCAGCCGCGCGGGCTTTCTGCGGCTGGCTGAAGAATTCCGCCTGTCGCGCGACTATACCCAACGCCTCGACCTGCGCGCCTCAAGCCTGGATCAGGAGCTTGGGCTTCTGTCGGGCGGCAACCAGCAAAAGGTGGTCATCGCCAAATGGCTCGCCACCAAACCCCGCGTCATCATTCTGGATGAACCGACCAAGGGCATCGACATTGGCTCCAAGGCCGCCGTGCATGAATTCATGGCCGAACTCGCCGCCGAAGGGTTGGCCGTGATCATGGTCAGCTCGGAAATCCCTGAGGTTTTGGGCATGTCCGACCGCGTCATCATCATGCGCGAGGGTCGCATCATTGATGAGGTGACAGGCCCCCGCATGACCCCCGAAACCCTGGTGCGCGCCGCCGCCGGCATCGCGGAGGCCGCATGAGCATCCTGAAACAGCGTGAGGCGCTTTTGGCGCTGGCGATCCTGCTCTTGGTCGGGGTGGTGGCGATGCGCTTTCCCGCCTTCGTGACACCCGCCAGCCTCGTGAACGTGTTCAACGACACCTCCCCCCTGATCCTGCTGGCCATCGGCCAGATGATCGTGATCCTGACCAAGTGCATTGACCTGTCGGTCGCCGCCAACCTTGCCCTGTGCGGCATGGTCGCGGCCCTCATGAACGGGGCAGGGGTGCCTTTACCGCTGATCCTTGTCGCAGCCATCGCCCTCGGCGCGGCGCTTGGGGCGGTCAACGGCCTGCTGGTGTGGAAGCTGGGCATCCCCTCCATCGTCGTCACCCTTGGCACCATGACCATCTACCGCGGCATCATCTTCCTGATGACCAACGGTGCCTGGGTCAACGCCCACCAGATGACCGATGATTTCAAAGCCCTCCCTCGCGCGGTGATCCTCGGCCTCCCGGTGATGAGCTGGGTGACCCTTGCCGCCATCGCCCTGTTCACCGTGATTCTGACCCGCACCCCCCTTGGCCGGTCGTTCTACGCCGTCGGTGGCAACCCCCATGCCGCCGTCTATACCGGCATCAACGTGGGCCGCACCCAGTGCCTGGCTTTCATGATCTCGGGCGGCCTTGCGGGCTTGACCGGCTACCTTTGGGTCGCGCGCTATGCCGTGGCTTACGTTGATATCGCCGATGGGTTTGAGCTTTCGGTCGTCGCCGCCTGCGTCATTGGCGGGGTTGCCATCGCAGGCGGGGCGGGCAGCATTGCGGGCGCAGTCCTTGGTGCCCTCTTCCTTGGCGTCATCAACAATGCCCTGCCGGTCGTCGGCATCTCACCCTTCTGGCAGATGGCGATCTCGGGCAGCGCCATTGTGGTCGCCGTCGCCTTCAACGCCGCCCAGTCCCGCACCCCCGGCCGCATCATCCTGAAACCGCAGGAGGCCACCCGATGACCGCCCCCACCGCCCCCCACACTGGCCGCATCATCCCCGACCGCCTGCAATCCCCCCTGACCCGCGCCCTGCGCAGCTGGGAGGCGGTTCTGGTCATCGTCGCCATCGCGGTCTTTGTGACCAACGCTTTCGCCTCCCCCTATTTCCTGAACGCCTGGAACCTTAGCGACGCGACCTTCAACTTCACCGAAAAGGCGATGATCGCCTTTGCCATGGCCATGCTGATCATCGCCGGTGAGATTGACCTCTCCGTCGCCTCGATCATCGCCCTCGTCTCCACCGCCATGGGGCTGGCAATGCAGGCTGGGGCAGGGGTGCCGCTTCTGGTCGTGATCGGCCTTGGCACCGGGCTTTTGTGCGGCGCAGTCAACGGGTTTCTGGTGGCGGGGATGGGCCTGCCGTCCATCGTGGTGACCATCGGCACGATGAGCCTTTTTCGCGGCATCTCCTACATTGTCTTGGGGGATCAAGCCTTTACCGGATACCCGGACGGGTTCGACTACTTCGGTCAGGGCTATGTCTGGTGGGTGTTCAGCTTTGAACTCGTCCTTTTTGCCATCATGGCGCTGGTGTTCTGGGTCCTCCTCCACCGCACCAACTTTGGCCGCGCGGTCTATGCCATCGGCAACAACGCCACCGCAGCGCAGTTTTCCGGCATCCGCGTCGCCCGCGTGCGCTTCATCCTGTTCCTCTTGACCGGCCTTACCTCCGGCATCGCCGCGATCTGCCTGACCTCACGCCTCGGCTCCACCCGCCCCTCCATCGCCACGGGGTTTGAGCTTGAGGTGGTCACCATGGTCGTCCTTGGCGGCGTCAGCATCCTTGGCGGATCGGGGTCGATCCTGGGCGTGGTCTTGGCCGCCTTCATCATGGGCATGGTGACCTTCGGCTTTGGCCTTCTGAACGTGCCGGGGATCGTGATGAGCATTTTCCTCGGCCTCCTCCTGATCGGCGTCATTGCCGTGCCACGGTTGCTGCGGGGGAAATGATGCAGAAATACGCCTTCAAGATGCAGCTGAACCCCGGCATGGCGGACGAATACAAGCGCCGCCATGACACGATCTGGCCCGAGCTTGCCGCCCTCTTGAAAGACGCCGGGGTGCAGGATTATTCCATCCACCTTGACCCGGATACGCATATCCTTTTCGCCATCCTCTGGCGGCGTGACGATCACACGATGGCCGACCTGCCCGCCCATCCGGTGATGCAGCGCTGGTGGGCCTATATGGCCGACCTCATGCTGTGCCACCCGTCGAATGAGCCTGTCGCCACGCCCCTGATCCCCGTCTTCCACCTGCCATGAAGACCATCGCGGTCATCGACGTCGGCAAGACCAACGCCAAGCTGGCCCTCGTCGATGCCGCCACCTTGGCCGAGATTGCCGTCGTCACCCGCCCCAACACCCCCCTGCAAGGCCCGCCCTATCCGCATTTCGACCTTGCCGGGCATTGGGATTTCTTCTTGCACCACCTTGGCCGGTTCCACGCCCAGCACGGGGTAGGGGCCATCTCCGTCACCACCCATGGCGCTGCGGCAGTCTTGCTTGACGCGGACGGCAATCTTGCCACCCCGATGCTGGATTACGAACACCCCGGCCCGGATGACCTTGCCGCCGACTACAACGCCCTTCGCCCCGATTTCGCCCTGACCGGCTCGCCCCGCCTGCCCATGGGCCTGAACCTTGGCGCGCAGCTGCACTGGCTTTTGGCCACCCAACCCGGATTGCGCGACCGCGTCGCCCATGTCCTGACCTATCCGCAATACTGGGGCTGGCGGCTGACCGGGCAGATGGCCTGCGATGTTTGCTCGCTGGGGTGCCACACCGATCTGTGGGACCCCCGGAAGGGCCGCTTTTCCCCGCTGGTGGAAAAGCTGGGCCTGACCGGCAAGATCGCCCCGCCCCGTCGCCCGGCAGAAGGGTTGGGCACCCTGCGCCCCGATCTTGCCGCACAAACCGGCCTGTCACCCCAGACGCCGGTCAGCGTCGGCATCCACGATTCCAACGCCTCGCTGCTGCCGTATCTGTCTGGGCGGACGGGGCCGTTCTCAGTCGTCTCCACCGGCACCTGGGTGATTTGCATGGCGATGAACGGTATTCGCACCGAACTTGACCCCGCGCGCGACGTGCTGGTCAACGTCAACGCTCTGGGCACGGCGTGCCCGTCAGCCCGTTTCATGGGCGGGCGGGAATATGAGGTGATCCGCCAAGGCGACACCACCCCGCCAACCCCCGCCGACCGTGCCGCGGCGCTGGCCGGACCCATCCACCTTCTGCCCTCGGTTGAACCTGCCTCCGGCCCGTTTCCCGGCCACCAGATGCGCTGGACGCAAAGTCCCGCCACCCCCGGCCAGCGCCTCCTCGCCCTGTCGTGGTATCTGGCCCTGATGACTCGTACCTGCCTTGACCTTGCCGGGGCAGAAGGCCCGGTCATCATCGAAGGCCCTTTCGCCCGCAATGCGGACTACCTTGCCATGCTGTCGGCCCTGTCGCCGGGCTGGGTGCAAGTGGCAGCCTCGGCCACCGGAACCTCGGTAGGCGCGGCGATGTTGTGCCTGACAGCCCCGCCGCTGCCCGCCACCAGCCCGGTGCAGGTTCCCGCCGATCAAGGCGCCCTTGCCGCCTACGCAGCCCACTGGCGCAAGCTGACCGCCGCAGGCTGACGCAAACCCCCGTGGCAAAGCCCGCCGCATGGCGCTACACTCTGCCACAGGGTCCGCATCGGGCCGCATCAATCAAAGGGAGCCACGGCCATGGCCAAAGGCATGAACAAGCGCAAGGAAGTGAAGAAGCCGAAGAAAGAGGCGGCGAAACCGGCCGTTTCCGTGGCCTCGACCAACGCCAAGGTCACTATCTCAGCCGGCAAGCCAAAGGACTGACCATCAACCCCTTCGTGCGGCGGCCAGCGTCAGCAGGCCGCCCGCAATCGCCCAGTTCTTGACGAAGATCGACATCTGCCAGCCGTCGCCGGGCAGGAAATGGAACACACTGGTCGCAGCACAATAGGCGGCGGCGATCAGGGCTGTGGTCCGCACGGTTGGCGGCCAAAGCAGCCCGGCGGCCAGCCCCGCGTTCAGCACCAGCGCCGGCCACACCAGCCACACCGGCAGCCCAAAGCCCGCCAGCAGCGCCTGCGC
>JANPJU010000059.1:0-2120 GCA_031425675.1 Paracoccaceae bacterium
GAAGATATCGCGCGCCGGGGCGCTGGTCAGATAGTCCAGAAACGCCTCCGACTCAGACACCATGCTGCTGTCAATCACCGCTGCCGGATAGATGATCGGGCTGTGACTGTTTTCAGGGAAAGTGGCCACCACGGTGACCGCAGGTTCGGCCACCGCGTCCGAGGCATAGACAATGCCGAACGGTGCCTCGCCCAGCGCGACCAGTTGCAAGGCCACCCGGACGTTCTCTGCCTGCGCCACGCTGCCCGCGACGCTGTCCCAAAGGCCAAGTGTCGTCAGCGCCTCACGCCCGTACTGCCCGGCTGGTACACTGTCCACCATCGCCATCGACAGCTTGCCGCCCGCCAAAAGCCCCGCAAGGTCCGTGGTTGCGTCCAGAGAGACCGGCGCAGCCCCGGCCCCATGCGCAACCAGCACCAGCCGGTTGCCCAGAAGGTCCACGCGCGTGCCAGCGCGGACCAGTCCACCGGCGGCCACGGCCTCCATCCATTCTGGCGAGGCAGATATGAAGATGTCGGCCGGTGCCGCCTCGATGATCTGCCTGGCCAGCGCCGAACTGCCGCCATAGGAAATGACCGCCGAGTGGCCGGTCTCGGTCTCCCAGGTCGCTGAAATCTCATCCAGGGCGGTCTTCAGGCTGGCTGCGGCAAAGACCGTCACTTCGGCCGCGCAGACCGGGGTGGCAGACAGGACGGCAAGCAGGACCAAACGCAGCATGAGGCACCCCATATGTTTGCCGGAACATATCGCCAAACACTGGCCCGCAAAGCAAGCGTTATTTCCCGTCAGACATATCCCGCAGCAAAGCGGCGATGCGTGCCACATCAGGGGCGGCAGCGGCTACACTGGCCGCCAAAAGCGTCCGGTAGGCGTCAAGCACCTCGACGCCCGCCTCGGTCAGGCTGGCGCCGCCGCCCCCTGCCCCACCCCGCGCGCTGGTGACCAGCGGCACCCTGAAGGCTGCGTTCATCTCCTCGACCAATGACCAGGCGCGCTTGTAGCTCATGCCCATCGCGCGGCCTGCGGCGGCGATTGATCCCGTTTCACCGATCCCCGCCAATAGCTCGGCCTTGCCAGGGCCCAGCACCAGCCGGTCGCCGAAAAGCAGGCGCAGTCGCAACGTGGCGTCAGGCAAGGTCATGGCACAAGGATCACCGCAGCGCGTGCCGCTGGCAAGGGTGTCCTGCACCCGCCCTTGACCCAAAGCGGTTTGGATCATAGACCGATGCCATCCGCCGACCGGCCCACCGCGCCGCCGTGGCGCAGCAGCAGGGAGATGACAGATGACCATCCGCGTCACCGTCTGGGGCGAAAACGTCCATGAGCAGAAGAACAAGGTCGTGGCGGGGATCTACCCGCAGGGCATGCACAACGCCATTGCCGCGGCCCTGAACGCCGAAGCCGGGATCACCGCGACCTCGGTCACCCTGCAGGACCCCGAGCATGGCATGACGGCCGAGCGGCTGGCCGCGACGGATGTGCTGATTTGGTGGGGCCATGCCGCCCATGGCGCCGTTGACGACAAGGTGGTGGAGCGGGTTTGCGATGCGGTCTGGGGCGGGATGGGCATCATCTTCCTGCATTCGGCGCATTTCTCGAAACCCTTCAAGCGGCTGATGGGCGCGCCCTGCAACCTTTCCTGGCGCGAGGCGGGGGAGCGGGAGCGGCTCTGGGTTACCTCGCGCAACCACCCGATCGCCGCGGGCCTGCCCGATTTCTTCGAGATCGAGACCGAGGAGATGTACGGCGAGCCCTTCGGCGTGCCCGAGCCGCTCGAGACGGTCTTCGTGAGCTGGTTCCAGGGCGGCGAGGTGTTCCGGTCTGGCCTTACCTACAAGCGCGGGGCCGGGAACGTCTTCTATTTCCGCCCGGGTCACGAAACCTATCCCACCTATCGCAACCCCACCGTGCTGAAGGTGATCGCCAATGGCGTGCGATGGGCGCATAATTCCGCGCCTCGCCTGATCGAACCGAATGCCGCACCCAACCGCCCGGTCGGTGCTGCGCTGGAGCCGATCGTGGAGCGGGGCCCCCGGCTGCACCATGACGGCGAAGAGGGGCTGCGCTGAGATGGCGAAGCCCGTCCGCCTTCTTGTCCTTGGCACGGGCGGAATGGCCGC
>JANPJU010000060.1:0-9451 GCA_031425675.1 Paracoccaceae bacterium
GCCGCGTGCGACCTTGCGGCGGGCCTCGGGGATCTGGTCGAAGACGGCCGCGTCGTGGGTTTCATCGGTGCGCGCGTAGAGGGTGGTGAACTCCTTGCAGATCGCCGCCACTTCGTCGCGGTTGTCGTAATCGACCTCGCGGTTGCCCAGTTTCAGGTCGGTGACAGCGCTGTCGAAGAACACTTCGCTTTCGCCGGTGGCGGCGAGGACGAGGAATTCATGCGTGTCATCGCCGCCGATCGGGCCACTGTCGGCGCGCATCGGGATCGCAATCAGGCCCATGCGCTCATAGGTGCGCAGGTAGCTGACCATGTGGCGGTTGTAGGCGTGGAGGGCGGCGGGCTTGTCGACGTCGAAGTTGTAGCCGTCCTTCATCAGGAACTCACGGCCCCGCATCACGCCGAAACGGGGGCGCATCTCGTCGCGGAACTTCCACTGGATGTGGTAGAGGGTCAGCGGCAGGTCCTTGTAGGAATTCACGTGGGCGCGGAAGATGTCGGTGATCATCTCCTCGTTCGTGGGGCCATACAGCATTTCCCGGTCCTGCCGGTCTTTGATGCGGAGCATTTCCTGGCCGTAGTCGTCATAGCGGCCTGACTCCCGCCACAGATCGGCCGGTTGCAGCGTGGGCATCAGCAAGGGGATGTGACCCGCACGTTCCTGTTCCTCGTTCACGATATCTTCGATCCGCCGCAGAACCCGCAAGCCCAGCGGCAGCCAGGAATAGATGCCCGCCGCCTGCTGTTTGATCATCCCGGCCCGCAGCATGTAGCGGTGGCTGACAATCTGCGCCTCGGCGGGGTTTTCCTTGAGGACGGGAAGGAAGTAGCGGGACAGACGCATCTGGGGCCTCATGGAAGGGTGGGTCCGGAGGTTCCTAACGGGTCAGGCCACGGCAGGCAAGGTGCGAGGGGGGGGCTGCCGGGCTGGGCCGTGCGCGCAAGGCATCCTTTCTGTTTCACGCCGGTGCGCAACGGGATATGACGAAAGCGGCACATGCCTGGCCCCGCCCATTGGGGTCTGAGGGTGCGGTGCAACAGGATGGCAGCGATGGTAGACAGCTTCGGGTCGTTTCCGATCTTTCCGGTCGCCGAAACCCGCTTTGGCCGGATGTTCACGCTGCGTGGGGATACGGTGATTGCCCAGTCGCTGCGGCTTTACGGCGAGTTTGCCGGGGATGAGGTGGACAGCATCCTGTCGCTTGTCCGGCCCGCAGATCATGTGCTGGACATCGGGGCAAACATCGGTTTTCACAGCCTTGGCCTGGCGCGAAGGGTTGGCCCGTCCGGAGTGGTGATTGCCTTTGAACCACAACGCTACTGCTTTCAGTTGCTCTGCGCCAATGTTACCGCCAACCAGTTGGCACAGGTACAGTGTCACAGGGCTGCCGTCGGTGACACATCCGGTGTCTGCGCCATCCCGCTGATCGACCCCGCGGCACGCCACAATTCCGGGGCAACGGCGGTCGCCAATGCCACCTTGGACGGCGCAAAAACCGAGACGGTGCCGATGATCGCCATCGATGATCTGGAGCTGCCGCGCTGCGACCTTGTCAAGATCGACACCGAGGGATTTGAAGACCGCGTTCTTGTCGGCTTGCGCCAGACCTTGGCCAGGCACTTGCCTGTGCTTTATGTCGAAGTGCACGATTCTGACAAACTTCGCCGCGCGACGCAGATCCTCAAACCGCTCGGTTACCAGCTTTTCTTGCATCACACCCAGTTCTTCCGGCCCGCGAACCCGTCTGGCGCGCCGGTCTCGATCTTTGGCCCCACCGCTGGTGGCAGCGCACTGATCGCCCTGCCGCCGGGCCGTGACTTGCCGCAAGGCCTGCCGGGCAAGATGCAGGGTATCGGCTGACCGACAACACGCCCCGCGTTCAGGGGGTCGGCCTTGTCCTTCAGCCCTGCGGTGAATAGATCAGGCATGTCCCAAAGGCACGAACCTGTCCAATGACCGCCACATCCCCCCGCACACTCCATGACCGAAACCTGTTGTCCCTTCCCGTGGCCGGCATGACCTGCGCCGCCTGCGTGGGCCGGGTTGAGAGGGCCTTGCGCGCGGTGCCGGGTGTCACGGGGGCTTCCGTCAACCTTGCCACCGAACGGGCCGAGGTGACGGGGACCGCCCCGCCTTCCGCCGTGATCGCCGCTGTCGAGAAGGCGGGCTACACGGTCCCCGCGCCGGCGCAAGAGATTGCCGTCACCGGCATGACCTGCGCCAGTTGCGTGGCCCGGGTGGAACGCGCGCTTCTGGCTGTGCCGGGCGTCACCGGGACCAGCGTGAACCTTGCCACGGAACGCGCTCGCGTTGACGGGCTGGCCGAAGCCGGGGCGCTGTTGGCCGCCATCCGCAGCACAGGGTATGAAGCCACGCTTGCCGGCGCGGGCCTTCCGTCCCTTTCGGAACGGCGCAAGGATGAGGCCACCAGCCTGCGCCGCGACCTGATCCTTGCTGCGGTTCTGACTGCGCCGGTCTTTGTCCTTGAAATGGGCGGGCATCTTGTGCCGGCCTTTCACCACTGGCTTTTCGCCCTGATCGGGCAAGGCACCGCTTGGGCCGTCCAGTTCATCCTGACCACGCTGGTTCTGGCTGGACCGGGCCGGCGGTTCTTCCTGAAAGGGCTGCCTGCACTGGTACGGGGCGCACCGGACATGTCCTCGCTAGTGGCAATGGGCGCAGGCGCGGCCTGGGGATATTCGACCCTAGCCACCTTTGTTCCACAGGTTTTGCCCCCAGGGTCCCGCGCGGTCTATTTCGAAGCGGCGGCGATGATCGTGACGCTGATCCTCCTTGGCCGCCTTTTGGAGGCGCGGGCGCGGGGGCGGTCCTCCCAGGCGATTGAGCGGTTGGTGGCCTTGCAGCCCGCCACCGCCCATCTGCGGCGGGATGGGTCGGTGGTCGATGTGGCGGTGGCCGACCTGCGCCCCGGCGATGTTCTGGACCTGCGTCCGGGCGAACGGGTGCCGGTCGATGGCCGCGTCATCAGTGGCGACAGCTGGGTGGATGAGGCGATGGTGACGGGCGAACCCCTGCCGGTGGAAAAGGCCACGGGCGCGGCGGTGATCGGCGGCACGGTGAACCAGACCGGCGCGCTGGTGATCGAAGCGGTTGCCGTGGGGGCCGACACCATGCTGGCCCGGATCATCCGCCTGGTCGAGGCGGCGCAGGGCGGCAAGCTGCCGATCCAGGCATTGGTCGACCGGGTGACCCTGTGGTTCGTGCCGGTGGTGATGGCGCTGGCGGCACTGACCTTCGCCCTCTGGCTGACCTTTGGCCCGGTCCCCGCCCTGCCGATGGCGCTGGTCAATGCCGTGGCGGTCCTCATCATCGCCTGCCCCTGCGCTATGGGTCTGGCAACGCCCGTCTCCATTCTTGTCGGGACCGGGCGCGCGGCGGAACTGGGTGTCCTCTTTCGCAAGGGTGAGGCGCTGCAGGCCCTGCAGGGCGTGACCGTTGTGGCCTTTGACAAGACCGGCACCTTGACGGAAGGCAAACCGGTGTTGACCGGGTTCCACCCGGTTGACGGCCAAACGCGTGCGGCTCTCATGCCGGTGCTGGCGGCGGTTGAGGCGCAATCGGAGCACCCCGTGGCGCGGGCGATCGTCGCAGCAGCAGTCGGTCTGTCCCTGCCCCCGGTCGAAGGCTTCCGCGCGTCCCCCGGAATGGGCGTTTCCGCCCGCGTGGGCGGGGTGGATGTGGTGATCGGTGCCGCAAGGGAAATGGCGGCACGGGGGATCGACACCTCTGGCCTTGCGGATTTGGCCAGCGAACTGGCCAGTCGCGGCGAAAGCCCGGTCTTCGCGGCGGTCGGCGGGCGACTGGTGGCGCTTTTGTCGGTCGCCGATCAGGTGAAGCCGACCACCCCCGCCGCCATTGCGGCGCTGAAGGCGCGGGGGCTTCGGCTGGCGATGATCTCGGGCGATGACGAAAGGACAGCGCGAGCAATTGCGTCCAGCCTTGGCATAGATGAGGTGGTGGCCGAGGTGACCCCCGAAGGCAAAGTTGATGCCGTGCGGCGGTTGAAGGCGCTGGGCAAGCTTGCCTTTGTGGGCGACGGGATCAACGACGCCCCCGCTCTGGCCGAGGCGGATGTTGGCGTGGCTATGGGCACCGGCACCGATGTAGCCATCGAGGCGGCGGATGTGGTCCTTGTCGCAGGGCGTCTTCCCGCGCTGGCTGATGCCATCGGCCTGTCGCACGCCACCATGGCCAATATCCGGCAGAACCTGTTCTGGGCCTTCGCCTACAACGCCGCCCTGATCCCGGTGGCGGCGGGGGCGCTGTATCCCGCCTTCGGCATCCTTCTGTCGCCGGTCCTTGCCGCCGGAGCGATGGCGCTGTCGTCGGTCTTCGTGCTGACCAACGCCCTGCGTCTGCGCAGGTTCGGTCGGGGTGACACACAGGCTGCCGGGTGACCCTTTGCCCCAAAGTCAGACGGGCAGTTGGTCCTGACCATCCTGTGCGTGGATCAAGCCGTGCTCTGCGCGGAACCGGTCTGCCCAGTCAAGGCTGGTCTGGTCAGCCAGTTTCTTGACGCCCGGCATCACACCGCTTGCGGCGGCGCGGTCCAGCCCCAGTTGGTCCAGCACTTTGCAAAGGGTCTCAAGCGGATCCGCTGCCAGATCGTCATAGAACAGGCGGAGGGGATTGATCCCCTCACGCAGGGACCAGTCGTTCCAGTGCTGGTCATGATCTGTCAGCTGTGCAACGCAGGCCTTCAGCGTGGCACCGTCATAAACCGGCTCGCTGTGGGTGGCCGTCCTCTCGATTTCTGATCCGTCCGGGGCGACGTGCCAAAGGCCCGATTGCATTGCCTTCATCAAGGATACCGCCTGTGCAACTTTGTCGGGTCGTGTCAAATGCACGAAAAGCGTTGTCCCGAACGCCTGGCGGAACCGGTCAGCGTCACGTGCGGCTGTCGGAAACAGAACTGCCAGCTTTTCGCACAGGAACGTCAGGCCCGGCGCCTGCTGGCGCAAGCCGAAAATGCCCGTGCCACCGCGTCCCTTCCGCAAAACTTCCACAAGGACGGCCGCAATACTCTCCGCCTCGCTTTCCCCCACTTGCAGAGAAAGCCCCAGATCGGCAGCCCATCCCGGGACCGACAGGTCGTAGAAGAAGGAGGCTGGCCGTCCAGCAACGCCCGTCGCCGCAAGCAAGCGGCACAAGAGCGTGCTGCCGCTGCGCGGGGAGGTGCAGATTATGAAGGAACCATAGACTGCCATGATCGAACACCGGCCCCGTTCGCAAACTCCCCAAACGCCAACCCGAAGCCCCCCTTCACACGTTAGACCACCCCCCGTCGATCACATGCGGCACGCCCGTGGTGAAGGCGGATTCGTCGGATGCCAGATACACCACCAGCGCGGCAATCTCTTCCGCGCTTGCGATCCGGCCCATCGGCTGGCGGGCGATGAACGCCTTGCGGGCCGCCTCATAATCGCCGGTATCGCGCATCCGCTGGTTCAAGGACGGGCTTTCCACCGTGCCCGGACACACACAGTTGCAGCGGATGCCCTTGGTCACGAAATCGGCGGCAATCGCCTTGGTCAGCCCGATCACCCCGGCCTTCGTCACTCCGTAAACAAACCGGTTCGGCGCGGCGATGATCGACCCCACGGCCGAGGCCATGTTGACGATATTGCCATGCCCGCGCGCAACCATCCCCGGCAGGACCGTGCGGCACATCCGGTACATCGCCGTCAGGTTCAGATCGAGGCTGAAGTCCCAACTGTCCTGATCGCAGTCGAGGATAGAGCCGTTCGCCACAAACCCCGCGCAGTTAACCAGCACATCCGGCGTGCCGACCTCGGCAAAGGTGGCGGCGATGGCGGCGGCGTCGCGCACGTTCAGCACCCGCGTCTCGCACGCGCCAAGGTCCGCCAGCGCGCCCTCATTCACGTCCGTGGCGATGACCCGCGCACCCTCCCGCGCCATGGCAAGGGCCGAGGCCCGTCCGATCCCCTGTCCCGCCGCCGTCACGAAGATCGTCTTGCCGTCCAGCCGTCCCATCGCCATCCCTCCGCTGATTTGCGGGCAGCGTAGCGGCAAGCAAACTGACATGCCAGTTCATTGGCGCCCCTTGACTGGGCCGCCGTCGCTTGCATGTCCATGGGCCGCAGCGATAGCGTGATCCAAACCAGAAGGGTGGCCGCCATGACCATGACCATATCCGCCAGCGACATCACCTTCCGCTTCGCACCGCGTGGCGGCGTGCTGGACGGCTTCACCGTCATGGATGAGGGGGCCGAGATCACGCCCTTGCACCGCGCGCCCTGGGCCGAAGATGAGGTGCCCGCCGATGCCCCACCGCATCAGCGCTGGCTGGGCGGCGATTTTCTGGCGGCTCCGATGGGTGCGCCGATAGGTGACGGGCCGGATGGCCTCCACGGGCGGACGGCAAATGGCGACTGGCAGGTCGTCTCTGCCCCCCAAGGCACCCTGCGCGCAGTTCTGGATGGCGCGGTGCAGGGCGCGACCGTGGTGAAAGAGATTTCCGTCACCGACCACCACCCCTTTGTCTACCAGCGCCACCTTTTCATTGGCGGGATCGGGGCGTTGCCCGTGTCAAACCACGCAATGATCGCCGTGCCGAACGGGGCAAAACTGTCCTTTTCCCGCAAGCGCTGGTGGGAGACGCTTGCCGCCCCGATGGAAATGACGCGCGGACGCTCCGCCCTCGCCTACCCCAAACGCCATGAGGACGCGGCAGAGTTTCCGGGCGCTGATGGCAGCACGGTCAACCTGCACCGCTACCCTTGGGGCGCGGCGCATGAGGATTTCGTCACCGGGGTGGAAGATCCGGCCTCAATCCTTGGCTGGACCGCCGTCGTGCGCCCCGAAGGTGACCTGATCCTTAGCCTGAAGAATGCCCGCGCCCTGCCGTTGACGATGCTGTGGCACTCCAACGGCGGCCGCGACTATGCGCCCTGGAAGGGGCGGAACAAGGGCTGTCTGGGCGTGGAGGAGGGGGTCGCTCTGCCAGTCCTCGGCCTTTCCGCGCATGAGGTGCCGGACCCCCTGACCGCCGCCGGGCAGCCCGCGCTTCTGACGCTGGACCCGATCGGCACGGTCGAGGTACGCCATCTGCTGGGGGCGATCCGCTGGCCCTCGGGCCAGTCGGTCGCGGGCGTCATGCTGGAGGGGGATGTGCTGACCGTCACCGGCGACTGGGGCGCAGAACGCAAGATCCCGATCCGGGGGGCTTGGCTTGGGCTGGCAGCAGCGAAGGCAACGGTCTGGCCTTCGATGGCGGACCTGACCTTCTGACCAGCGCGCCAGCAGAGTTTTCCAGACCTCCGCACTCAAGTCTTCGAAAATTCCGTCATGATGTTTCTGAAAACATCGTGACCCCAGGTTCAGCCGGAAAACCCAGGCTTTTCCGCCCAGGCCCAGGCATCGCCGATCATCTGGCGCAGGGTGGAATGTTCAGGCTCCCAGCCAAGGACGGTCAGCGCACGGGTGGTGGCACAGACCAGCGCCGCTGCGTCCCCCGCTCGGCGGTCGCCGATGATCACCGGCACCTCCCGGTTGGTAACCATGCGACTGGCCTCGATCACCTCACGCACCGAAAAGCCACGCCCGGTGCCAAGGCAGAAGACCCCGTTGCCCTGACCATCCAGCAGCCGTTGCAAACCAAGCACATGGGCGGCGGCAAGGTCGGTCACATGCACATAATCGCGCACGCAGGTGCCATCCGACGTGGGGTAATCGGTGCCGAACACGGTCAGCGCCGGACGCTTGCCCGCCACCGCGTCCAGCATCAGCGGGATCAGATGGGTTTCGGGCCTGTGCTGTTCGCCCACCTCACCTTCCGGATCGGCCCCAGCCACATTGAAATAGCGAAAGATCACATGGTTCATTCCATGCGCCGCGCCGAAATCGCGCAGCATCCCTTCGATCGCCAGCTTCGATCCGCCATAGGCATTGATCGGGCGCTGCGGGGTGTCTTCGGTCAGGAGGACGCCATCCTGATCGCCGTAGGTCGCGCAGGTTGAAGAGAATACAAAGTTCCGCACGCCCGCCGCTGCGCAAGCCTCAAGCAGGTTCAGCGCGCCGCCGACATTGACCCGCCAGTACAGCGCCGGGTCCCGCATGGAATCGCCCACCAGCGACAGCGCCGCAAAATGCAGCACTGCCACCGGACGATGTTCGGCAATCGCCGCATCGATGCTGGCACGGTCCATCAGGTCACCCCGGACCAGCGGCCCCCATTTCACCGCCTCGGCCCAGCCGGTGGCAAGGTTGTCAAAGGTGACCGGCAGAAACCCCGCCCGCGCCAGTGCCTTGCAGGCATGTGCTCCGATATAGCCAGCGCCACCGGTGACCAGAACCGTGTCCAAGCCTTGCCTCCACAATTCGCGTTCTCAGAAGAACACGATGTCATCCGCAAGGAATGATGTGTTGAATATTCCGCGAATGTCCAGCGTCACCCCTTCCGAAAGCGCCAGAACCACGCCGGTTTCCGTGACCGTCGCCGCCGCAACGATGGCCGGGACGCTGGGCGCCGGGCCACTCCAAAGGCTGCTTTTCAGGAAAATAGTGTCGACATCATTGGTAAAGTCCAGGACCACATCCCGCCCGCCATCAAACCGGAAGCTGTCAGCGCCCGCCCCGCCGGTCAGATGGTCGTCCCCCGCCCCACTGGTCAGCACATCATTCCCATCGCCGCCCAGCAGTATGTCGTTGCCGTTGCCGCCGAACAGGCCGTCGTTGCCCGTGCCGCCTTGCAGCCGGTCATTGCCGTCGCCGCCGGTCAGCCGGTCATTGCCCGACCCGCCGTCCAGCGTGTCGTCGCCCGCCCGTCCGTCCAGCGTGTCGTTGCCCGCCTGACCGAGCAGCATGTTGCCAGACCCGTCGCCCAGCAGCGTGTCGCCGTAGCCTGAGCCCGTGACCCCCTCCACCCCGGCAAAGCGGTCGCCGGCCGCGTCGCCAAGGTTGGCCGTGGTCCCGGTCCCGGGGCTGGCCAGATCGACCCGCACCGCCGCCGTGGCCGTCTGATAGCCTGCCAGGTCCAGCCCCGCGCCGCCGGTCAGCAGGTCCGCCCCGGTGCCCCCGGTCAGCGTGTCATTGCCCGCGCCGCCGTCCAGGCTGTCATTGCCCGCCCGCCCGTCCAGCCGGTCATTGCCCGAAAGCCCCCACAGCACGTTGCCCAGCCCGTCGCCCGCCAGCGTGTCGGCAAGGGCAGAGCCTTCCAGATCCTCCACCCCAAGATACGTGTCGCCCCGCGCATCCCCAAGGTTCACTGCCGCATTGGCAAGGTCCGCCAGCACCCCAAGCCCCGGCCCCAGCACCTGCCCCGCCACCGCCGCAGGCCCACCGGGCATCGCATCGGCATAAGACGCCACATCGCGCCCAAGTCCCCCCTCCACCCGGTCCGCCCCCACACCGCCCAGCAGCCGGTCATTGCCATCCCCGCCAAACAACGTGTCATTCCCCGACCCGCCGG
>JANPJU010000061.1:0-22556 GCA_031425675.1 Paracoccaceae bacterium
GCGGCGGCGGGTTCAAGGCCTGCATAAAGCAGCACCATGTCCGGCTGGCTGGCCATCCGGCTAAGGCCGATGATGGCAAGGAACATGGCAAGTGTCGCGCCGACGATGATCAGACGGCGCCGGATATCAAGCGAGGACCAGATGGCGATTACATTCTGCAAGGCGATTCTCCGCTGTCGGTACTTCTGCCGATACGCAACGAATGACGGGTCCCGCTTAACAATCGGTTAGTGACCTTTGGCCTATGGTCAGCCTTGTGCAGCAGGCAGAGGTGAACCGTGGCAGGCGCTGGCGTTGTCGGTGAAGAGACAGGGGTGAAGCGGTCAAAGCTGCCGCTTCTGATGGGGATTTTGTTGGCGCTGGTGTTGGGCGCTGGCGGATTCTACACCACCTGGTCGGGGCTGGTCCTTGGTGGCGATGCGCATACGGCCCCGGATGAAGCCGGTACCCCCGGTCCCATGACGGGTATCGCCTTTGTGCCGCTTGAAACCATGGTGATCTCGCTTGGTCCCGATTCGGGCAGTCGACACCTGCGCTTTACCGCGCAGGTCGAAGTGGTCGACAGCGCGGCAGCGGACGTGACACTTCTGGCGCCCCGTATTCTGGATGTGCTGAACAGCTATCTGCGCGCCATCGACACCGCCGCGATCGAAGACCCCAGCGCCATGGCCAAGTTGCGGTCGCAAATGTTGCGACGCATTCAGATCGTCACGGGCGATGGCCGGGTGCGCGATCTGCTGATTACGGAATTCGTCTTGAACTGAAAGGGTGGGTCATGGACTTTATTGCCGATATTTTTCTTGTGGCAGGCTCGTTTGGGGCGGCGGTCTATTGCTATGTGCTGTCCACGCGGCTGAAGCGGTTCACCACGCTGGAAACCGGCATGGGCGGGGCGATTGCCGTCTTGTCAGCGCAGGTTGACGACATGACCGCTGCGCTGGGCAAGGCGCGCGGGGCCGCCAACGGATCGGCCGAAAGCCTGGAATCGCTCACCGCGCGGGGTGAGGCGGTGGCCAAGCGGCTTGAGCTTCTGGTGGCCGCCCTGCATGACCTGCCCGACCCCGTGCCAAAGCCAACCTCACCCCCGGTGGATGAGGCGGCCGAGGGGGAACGTCGGCTGCGCTTTGTGCGCCGTCGCAGCTCTCGCGATACGCTTGAGGCCGCGGAATGAGCGGTCGCCGTCGCGCCGGTCGTGGCACGCTTTTCATCGTCGCCATGCTTTTCGCCACATCCGGCGCGCTTCGGCTTGGATCGGGTGTAGGGTCTGCCCTTGCCCGGGCCGAAGACGCTCCCGCACCGGGTGAGGCCAGCGCCCCGGCGCTCTGCGAAACCCCGGCCGCCCTGGCGGAGGCCTTGACCCTGCGGGAGGGTCGCCTTGTCTCGCAGGAGGCTGCGCTGCAGGACCGGCTGGCCGCCCTGGCACTGGCCGATACCGCGATTGCCGAGCGGATGTCCAAGCTGCAGGCGCTGGAGGAAGAACTGAAATCAACGCTCTCGCTCGCCGATGGCGCGGCAGAGGCCGACATCGCAAAGCTGACGCTGGTTTACCAGGCGATGAAGCCAAAGGATGCCGCGGCGCTGTTTGAAACCATGGCACCGGAATTCGCCGCCGGTTTCCTTGGCCGGATGCCGCCCGATTCGGCCGCCGCCATCCTGTCGGGGATGTCATCGGAGGCGGCTTACGGCGTCAGCGTCATCGTGGCTGGCCGCAATGCAGGTGCACCAACCGAATAGATCGGTGGTGAGAATGTCTTAACCCGCGGCGTGGATACTGAACGCCACAACGAACACAGGACCTCAGATGCTTGGCTTTGTCGGCATAGTCGTCATTCTTGTCATGGTCTTCGGCGGCTACGTGCTTGCCGGTGGCAAGATGGGCATCATCATGAAGGCGTTGCCGTTCGAGATGATCATGATCGGGGGCGCAGCCGTCGGCGCGTTCTTGATCTCGAACGACATGCCCGCGGTCAAGCAAACGATTCGCGACGTCGGCAAGGTGTTCAAGGGGCCCCGGTGGAAGCCCGACGATTACCGCGATCTTCTGTGTCTGCTGTTCGAACTGATCCGGATCGCGCGGGCCAATCCCGTCGCACTGGAAGAACATGTGGAGTCGCCTGAAACCTCGGCGATTTTTGGCAAGTACCCCCGGATCGTCAAGGATCATGAGGCGATGGAGTTGATATGCGACACGCTGCGCGCTGCCTCGATGAACTATGACGATCCCCATCAGGTGGAAGAGGTGCTCGACAAACGGATGGAGGCAACGCTGCACCACGCCATGCACTCCAGTCACGCGCTGCAAACGGTGGCAGATGCGTTGCCGGCGTTGGGGATCGTTGCGGCTGTTCTGGGCGTCATCAAGACCATGGGGTCAATCGATCAGCCGCCCGAGGTTTTGGGCAAGATGATCGGTGGCGCTTTGGTGGGGACGTTTCTGGGCGTGTTTCTCGCCTACGGCCTGATGGGGCCCTTCGCGGCACGGGTAAAATCCGTGGTCGAGGAAGACACGCATTTCTACCAGCTGATCCGCGAAGTGCTGGTTGCCAACCTGCATCGTCATCCGGCAAATATCTGTATCGAAGTCGGCAGGCAGAACACACCACACCATGTGCGCCCTGCCTTCGGCGACTTGGAACAGGCGATGCGCGCCCTGAAGCAGGATGCGGCATGATCCGCACGCTGGCGCTTATTGTGGCCATGGCGGGTCCGGCCGCTGCCGAAACGGCTCGGGTCTTCTCGGGTGAACACGAAGATTTTACCCGCCTGGTCATCGAATTGCCCGACCCCCAGGATTGGCGTGTCGGACGCACGCCGATGGGCTATGCCTTTGCCTCGACCGCGGCTACTCCGCCCGGCTTCGACCTGACAAAGGTCTGGGACCGCATCCCGCGCACCCGGCTGCAAGCCGTGCGTGCTGACCCGCAATCCGGCGTCCTGCAACTGACGCTTGCTTGCCCCTGCCATGTGTTTCCCTTCGAATACCGCCCTGGGATGGTGGTGCTCGACATCAAGGATGGTCCTCCTCCGCCCGGCTCAAGCTTTGAGACGGCGTTCGTGGAAAGTGTTGCGGTTGACGCGGCGGTCGACAGAATTGCCCTGCCTCGCGTGCTGCCCTTTGACGTGCTGCCCGACCTTGAAGGCAACTACGACTGGCTTGAAATGACCCGTCCCGTTGCGGCGATGTCGGTTGTGCCAAACATGGCTTCACCGACGACTGGCGGGGCTATGGCACTGCAGCCCTTGCGGGATGAGTTGCTGGAACAGATCAGCCGCGGCGCGACCGTCGGGGTGGTGGATATGGTGTTGCCCGGCCCGGCCCCGGATGTACCAGAAAACTCTGCAGCGATCTTGCCATGGTCGCAAATCAGGATTGGCGAAATGCCGGGGCTGATTGTGGGTGGCACGCGTCCGCCCGAGGGCTTGACGGCAGATGGAGGAGCTTGTCTCACGGACGAAACGGTCAACCTGCCCGCCTGGGGCGCCAATCGTTCCCCGATCGACCTCATGTCCGAAGCCCGATCAGGGCTGTTTGGTGAGTTTGACCGGGTTGAGCCGGACGCCGTGATGCAGTCTATACGTATCCACTTGTATCTGGGCTTTGGGGCCGAAGCTGCGCAGGTGTCCACGCTGCTGGAGGATGGCACGTCCGAGGATATCCGCGTCTATATCTCCATGGCGCGCCTCATTGATGGCGAAAGTGATCCCTCAACACCGTTTGTTGGCATGTTGGGCTGTGACGGGGCGGCTGCAATGTGGGCCGCACTTGCGCTGGATCGGCTGCCGCCCGGTCCGCAGGTTAATGTTGCGGCCATCGTCCGCAGCTTTGTTGCGCTGCCGCCGCACCTTCGCCGCACGCTTGGGCCTGGCCTTGCAGACAGGTTGTTGCAACGTGGCGATACCGATCCGGCGCGGATGGTGCGGGATGCCATCCAGCGATCCCCCGATAGTACGCTAGCCGAGGTCGCTTTGCTGGATGCCAAGGCCGCTTTGCATGCCGACCAGACGGAATCAGCGCGCGACTTTGCCCAGACGTCTGTTGAAGAAGGCAAGGATTCGGCTGACGCCCTGGTTGCGCTGGTCGAGGCGCATTTTCGAAATGTCGAACCGCTCTCGCCTGACATCGCAGCCGCGCTTCTTGCCTTTCAAGGCGGGGCCTCAGACGTGGCCGAGGCCGCAACTTTGCATCGTGCCACAATGCTGGCGCTGGCCCTGTCGGATCAGACCGCTGCGGCCTTTGACATGGTTGACGAAGCTTTTCCGGACGTGTCGGATCTGTGGCGGGTCGCCCAACAAAGGGCGAATGACAATGACTTTCTGCGCCGGGCGGTGCTGGCCCCAGATCAGCAACCGCCGATCGTCCCAAATGAGGTGACGCTTTCGGTGGCCACCCGGCTGGTTGATCTTGGGTTTGCCGAAGCGGCATTGATCTGGCTTGGTCCGGTTCTGGCCACCGCGCCCGATCAGACACGGAGGGTGGCTGCCCGGGCAGAGCTGCTGCGGGGCGATGCGCGCAAGGCGATTGCATTGCTTGCAGCCCTTGATGGGCCCGAGGACCAAGCGTTGCGGGCGCAGGCGTTCGTCCAACTTGGCCAAATTGAGCCAGCCCGACAGGCGTATGAAGCGGCAGGCCTTGCGGATGAGGCGGCGCGGCTGCTGTCCTGGGGTGCCGACTGGCCAAAATTGCAGGCCGAAGGAATCGACGCCTGGGCTGTCGCCGCCGGCATGGCCACCTCACCCGCGCGAGATGAAACCGGCCCGCTCGCCCGCGGCACAGCCCTTGTCGAAGAAAGCGGTGCGGCCCGGGCGGCCCTGGAGGCACTTTTGTCGAGCGTGCCGACCCCCTCTCCCTGATGGTGCTAACCGCTTGGAAAGATTCGGCGCTTAGGCTGACGGAACGACCCTCGGCAGAATGTCGGGGCGGAGGATGCGATGCCCAATTCCAGATCAAGCCATGTTTGCGTGTCTCTTGCCATCCTGGCGGGGTTCCTGCCGCTGCAAGGCGCCGCAAGCCGCGATGCGTCAGGCCTGTGTGCAGACGCTGCCCAGCGCGCCGCGAACGCCACTGGGGTCCCATATGATGTGCTTGTCGCAATCGCACTGGTCGAAACCGGGCACAACTCCCGCCCCTGGCCCTGGACGGTCAATCTGGGCGGGGACGGGCATTGGCTGGACAGCCGTGAAGCTGCTGAAGCCCTGATCGCCGAAGCACTGGAACAAGGCCTGACCAATATCGACATTGGCTGTTTCCAGCTAAACTATCGCTGGCATGCCAAGGCATTTGCTTCGGTGGCCGAGATGCTGGATCCTGAAACCAACGCGCTTTACGCCGCAAAGTATCTGGCGCAGCACTACGCCGGGTCGGGCGATTGGGCGACCGCCGCCGCAGCCTACCATTCCGCCACGCCAGAGCATGCGGAAAGGTATCGGGCCCGGTTTGAAGCCGCCTGGTCTGACCCGTGGGCAGGGACTGTCGCTGTGGTTGCAGCGGCTTCGGTTGATCGGCTGAACCGCTTTCCTCTCCTTCTGGGCGGGCAGGCGGGAAGCCGTGGCTCACTCGTGCCGATGACCGATGGCAGTCAACGCCTGATCGGGAGCCCGTAAGATGATGACCGGCATCAGCGTCAGCACTGTCTTTCGTCCCACAATCCTTTTGGCGCTTGGCCTGATGGCGGTCATCGTCATGATGGTGCTGCCCATCCCCGCCTGGCTTCTGGACATCGGCCTGGCCTTGTCTTTCGCGCTGGCAATCCTGATGCTGACCGTCACGCTGTTCATCGACCGGCCGCTGGATTTTTCCGCCTTTCCGACAATCCTTCTCGCCTCATTGCTGCTCCGGCTGTCGCTGAACATCTCGTCGACCAAGCTGATCATCGGGGAAGGACACACCGGCACCGATGCAGCGGGCCATGTGATCGAAGGCTTTGCCGAGTTCATCATGGGCGGCAACATCGTGCTTGGTCTGGTGATCTTCGTCGTCCTGCTGATTGTGAACTTCATCGTGATCACCAAAGGCGCGGGCCGTATGGCCGAGGTCGGTGCACGCTTCGCGCTTGACGGGATGCCGGGCCGTCAGCTTGCCATTGACGCCGACATGTCGGCAGGTGCCATTGACCACGCCGAAGCCAAGCGACGCCGTGAGATGGAGCTGGCTGAAACCAACTTTTTCGGCTCGCTTGACGGGGCGTCGAAGTTCGTGAAAGGCGATGCGATTGCCGGTCTGCTGATCACCTTGCTGAACATCGTGGTGGGGCTTTTGGTCGGCATTTTCATGCATGATCTGGATACGGCCACGGCCTTTCGCACCTACACGATCCTGACGGTGGGCGACGGCCTGGTCAGCCAGATTCCCGCGGTCATCATTTCTGTTGCGGCGGCGCTTCTTCTCGCCAAAGGCAGCGAGAAGGGGACGGCTGACGTGTCGTTCTTCGCGCAATTGGGGCGCTATCCCGGGGCGCTTGGCACCGTGGCCGTCTTGATGGGGCTGTTTGCAATCGTGCCGGGCATGCCCTTCGTGCCCTTCATGCTGGCTGCGGTTGGTCTGGGAGGGTTGGCGCTGTACCAGTTGAGGAAGTCCACAAAGCCGACGGCCGTTCCTGCCCCGACGATGGAACCTGCCCGGGCGAAATCCATCGGGGATGTGCTGGATTTCGATGACATCCATATAGAGTTTGCCCCCAATCTTGTAGCCATGGTGCTTGACCCGGTTACCGGGCTTGATGGCCGGATTGCCAACATGCGCAACCATGTTGCCACCGCGTTCGGCTTTATCCTCCCTGAGATCCGCCTCACGGATGAAGCCTCTTTGCCGTCCGGTCGCTATCGGATTCGTCTGCAAGGAGTTGAGAGGGTTTCGGATCAGCTTTTCCCGGATCGGATTCTTGTCCTTCTGACCGAAGGTGTCATCGCCCCGGACGGCCTGGATGTGAAAGAGCCGGTCTACGGCGCACCTGCCCGCTGGATTCGCCCTGACCAGCAGGAGGATGCGGCCCTGTCTGGCCTCACCGTCGTCTCCCCGACCGAGGTGTTGGCGACGCATATGCTTGAAGTGC
Source organism: Paracoccaceae bacterium (assembly GCA_031425675.1). Classification (GTDB taxonomy): domain Bacteria; phylum Pseudomonadota; class Alphaproteobacteria; order Rhodobacterales; family Rhodobacteraceae; genus Tabrizicola. The sequence continues at coordinate 7,050 of JANPJU010000061.1, forward strand.
TAAAATCCAATCTTTCACGGTTGCTGACCCTGCGCGGCTTGCGCCGTCTGCTGGACGAGTTCGTCAAGCTTTCTGATCCGGTGCGCGCCGAAGCCAACCGCCGGCTCCTTGATGAACTGCTACCCGACAAGATCCCGCTTGATCTGTTGCATGCGGTCTTGCGGCTGCTGCTTGACGAACGTGTGTCGATCCGCAACCTGCCGCTGATCCTTGAGGCGGTGGCTGAATCGCGGCAACTTGGGACGCCAGAGGCCATCTGCGAACATGTCCGCCAGCGGCTTGGATTTCAGATCGTCGCCGAACTCAAGCGGCAGGACGGGACAGTGCCGCTGATCCAGCTTGCGCCGGACTGGGAGAAGGCCTTTTCCACCTATCAGATCGACGGCGACCGTGGCTTGCGGGACATTGCCCTGCCGCCAGAGCTTTTCTCTCGTCTTGCCAATGGCTTGACCGAAAAGGTGAATCGTGCTGCCGAAACAGGGGTCTATCCAGCGCTGGTCACTTCGGTCGCAAGACGGCGCTTTCTGCGGACGGTGGTGCAAGCGAAAGGGCTGCACATGCCCGTGCTGTCATATGAAGAAATCGGGACCGAAGCCCGCCCTGCACTGCTGGGCCAGGTTCCACCATGAATGGTGTCTTGACCGATCTTGCAACCGTGCTTGACATGGCGGAGGGGGTCATCTGGGCGGCGGCGCTGGTCTTTGTCCGGGTTGGCGCGGTGCTGGCGCTGATGCCTGGCTTTGGCGAAATGGCGGTTCCGCAACGGGTGAAGCTGGCACTGATCGTCTGCTTTACCCTTGTTGTCGCCCCGATGGTAGCGCCCGAAATTGAGTCTTTCGGTCCCGCCCCCGCCCTTTTCCCCTTGGTGGGCGAGGCGGTGGCCGGCCTGATCCTGGGCCTTGGGATGCGGCTTTTCCTGCTGACGCTGCAGACCGCAGCCTCGGTCATTGCGCAGGCGACGACGCTGTCGCAACTGTTTGCCGGGGCCGCACCCGAGCCGCAACCGGCCATCGGCAACCTTTTTCTGATCGCCGGCGTGGCCCTAGCGCTGGGCGCGGGTCTGCATGTCAAAGCGGCCCAGCTGATGATCCTGTCGTATGACATTCTGCCTGCCGGCGGCTATCCGGATGCGCGGGCCGTGGCGGATTGGGGGGTAAGTCTGGCGGGCCAGACCTTCAGCCTCGCCTTTACGCTGGCTGCGCCGTTCGTCATCGCCTCGATGATCTACAACTTGGCGCTGGGGGCGATAAACCGGGCCATGCCACAGTTGATGGTGTCGATGGTGGGCGCGCCTGCGCTTACCCTTGGCGGTCTTGCGCTGTTGGCGGTGGCGACGCCCTTGCTGCTGTCCGTCTGGCTGCAGGCTTTTGAGGTCTTCCTGGCCGATCCCTTTGCGGGTGCGCCATGAGCGGGGAAGATGACGACACTGACAAGGAACACGACCCATCCCCGCAAAAGCTGCTTGAGGCGCGCAAGAAGGGGGATGTGCCGCGATCGCAGGATCTGCTGATGGCGGCGTCTATCGCGGGGTTTCTGCTGGCGCTGTTCGCCATGGGAGGCTGGGCCATGCGGGCTGCAGGAACCGCAGGTATGGTCTTGCTGGATCAGTCGGATCGTTTGTCGCGTCTTGTGACTGGTGGTGCGCCTGCCCCGCTTGGGGGAATTTTGATCAGTTTCGCCGGGCCGCCGCTGGCCCTTCTGGCGCTGCCGCCGATTGTGGTTCTGGTTGCAAGTATCGCGACACGAAGCTTTCTTGTCACCCCCGGCAACCTTGCCCCAAAAGGATCCCGCATATCTCCGATTGCCACGGCAAAACACAAGTTCGGGGCCGAGGGTTTGGTTGAATTTGCCAAAAGCACGGTCAAACTCTGCCTGGTCTCAGCCATTCTGTATGCCTTTCTCAGCGCGCGGATTGACGACATCCTTGCCACGATCTACCTAACTCCTGCCTTGTCGATGATGGTCCTGTCCCGGCTGACGCTGGAGTTTTTGTGCATCCTGTTGCTTGTCGCGGCGGTGCTTGGCGGGGTGGACTATCTTTGGCAGGTCCATCTGCACCGCGAAAGAAACCGGATGTCGCGCAAAGAGATGATGGATGAGTTCAAGGAAAGCGAGGGGGACCCCCACCTGAAAGCAGCCCGCCGGCAAAAGGCGCAGGATGTGGCGACGAACCGCATGCTGACAGATGTGGCGACGGCTGATGTCGTGGTAGTGAACCCGACGCATTATGCCGTGGCCCTGCGTTGGGACCGCGCCAAAGGCGGCGCGCCGGTTTGCGTGGCCAAGGGGGTCGATGAAATCGCCGCTGTCATCCGCTCGCGTGCGGTTGATCATAGCATTCCGCTGCACAGTGACCCGCCGACAGCCCGCGCCATCTTTGCGACGGTCGATCTTGGCCAGCAGGTGCGCACCGAACACTACCGTGCGGTTGCCGCCGCCATTCGATTTGCCGACGCCATGCGCAAGAAGGCGGCCAAGCGATGAACCGCGCGAAGGATCTTGCCAAGCTGATGTCCCTGGCGGATTTGCTGCTTCAGCACCGGCTGGGCCTTATGCGACAGGCCGCAGTCCGGCTGGAGCGCAGCCGGTCGCAGATGATCGCTATCGACAAGGCCGCCGAGCCTGCCGACCTGCCCGAGATTGTTGCAGGGTTGGTTGCCTGCGACTACCTGCGCTGGGCAGATGCCCGCAAGACAGAGTTGAACGCGGTTGTCGCCCGCCAGACCGCTGACTCCATGGTGGCGCGAGCCGAGGCAGAAATGGCCTTTGGCCGCGTCCATGCCTTGCACGGGATCGCGGCCAAGGTGCAAGGCAAACGCTAGATGCGGTCAGCTGTCCTGGCGGGCAATGTCGGTGATCAACACATCCTTTACCTCCGCCCCAAGGATCTGCCCGGCGGCCTCTTTCAAGCTGCTGCGCAAAACGATCAGGTTGGACCCATCGGTGAATGAGCCGCTGAAACCACCGACATTGGCGTGGTCAAACAGTACCTGCAGAAACGCGTCCCGCAATTTCGGTTCGCGTTGATACACCGTTTCGGTGCTGCCTGCAGCCACCTCAAGCGACAGGGACAGGACCACCATCGCCGCAACCCTTCCCTGATCGACAACCGGCACGACAAACTGGTTGTTAAGCTTCACATATTCCGGGGCTGCCGCAGCATCACCATGTCCATCATCTTCGCTGGTGGAGGCTTCTGTCGCTTCCGAATCGTGCGCGCCATCGGGGGCTTCGGGCTCGGGCCGCAGCATCAGCCCTGCGCCGATCCCGCCGCCAAGCCCCACCAACGCCAACACCAACGGGAGAATTTTGCGCATCATCAGAACGGCAACACGATGTCTGCGGCTTGTTGGCCATAGGTGGGTTGCTGCATGTCTGTAATCTGGCCCCGTCCGCCATAGGCAATGCGCGCCCCGGCGATCTTGTCATAAGTGATCTCGTTCTGACGCGAGATGTCGATGGGCCGGACAAAGCCGGTCACAACCAGTTCACGCAGCTCGAAATTCACCCGCACCTCCTGTTGGCCTTCGATCCGCAGCACGCCGTTCGGCAACTCCTCAACCACGGTTGCAGCAATACGCAGGGTCAGCTGTTCAGTGCGGGCCACATTGCCCGACCCCTTGAATGTGGAGGAAGATTCCATTTCGAAGGCGTCGGCCATGCTGGCACCGGCGGGCAGCTTTTCGTCGAGACGTTGCGGAATTCCGAGGAATTCAGGGAGGGCGCTGCTTTGCTTGCCGCTCCGGTTGCGTCCTGAAGAGTTCGAAATTTCAGCACTTTCGTCGATTTCGATCACGACGGTCAGGATATCGCCTCTTTGCGCCGCACGACGGTCTCCGAACAGCGAATCCGTACCGGCCGTCCATAGGGACGAGGCATCCGACGGGGCAGCGCGCGTCTGATCTTTGGGCAGGGCGGCGGAATACATTGCATAGTGCTGCGCTCCCCCCTCAAGCGGAGAAAACTCCGGCGCGCGGCCGACTTGGCCCAGTTTGCCGCAGCCTGACGTCATAAGCACAAGGATAACCGTGGATCGCATCATCATGTCATTCAGCCCATCCTACATAAACCGCGCCATCCGGGCCGATCCGGCCGCTGACGGTGGTGCGGGAAGCAAGGTTGATCACGCGGACCGTCTCACCCTCGGACCCGCGGGAAAGCGCGCGCCCTTCGGCCGAGATGGCAAGACTGCCGGCCAGATAGACCAGGCTGACCACCTGATTGCGCTGGACGAGTGTCGGGTTGCCAAGATCCGCCCGCAGGACCGGGCGGCCGGCATAGATTGCCACGCGTGTCTCCAGCCCAAGGGCCAGCGTCGGATCAGACAGCGCGCCGGGCAAAGCCGCATCGACGATTGTCAGATCTTCCGGGCCGATCACGGTATTCGGACGCAAGGTGCGGGTGGCCACAACGCTTTCGGCAAGCGTAGGCGATGCGAGCAACAAAAGAATAACTCCGCGCCACATCACCGCACCTGCGTGGTTGCGGCCAGCATCTGGTCGGCGGCGGTGATGACCTTGGCGTTCAGCTCATACCCGCGCTGGGCCTTGATCAGTTCCGTCACCTCACGCACTGCATCGACCGAGCTGGATTCCAGATAGCCCTGCCGCAAGGTACCCAGACCATCCTGCCCAGGCGCGCCCGAGAAAGGCGCACCCGAGGCCGGGCTTTCAAGGAACAGGTTGGACCCGATCGCCTCAAGCCCCTTCTCATTGGAAAAGCTGGAGAGCGTCAGCTGGCCCAGCTGCTCCGGCTCCAGCCGGTCGGCGAAATCAGCCCAAACCTCGCCCGTGGCGCTGATCGTGATGCCGCGCGCATCGGCGGGAATGGTGATGCCGGGAACCACGGGATAACCGTCCGAGGTCACGATAGCCCCTTCAGCCGACCGCTTCAGCGCCCCATCGCGTGTATAGCCGGTAAGGCCCGAGGGCATGGTCACCTCGATATAGCCGTTGCCTTCGATTGCCACGTCAAGGTCAGCCCCCGTTGCATCCAGCGAGCCTTGGCCCAGTACCACCGACACGCTGGCCGGTCGCACGCCAAGGCCAATCTGGATCCCGGTCGGCATCATGCTGCCATCTTCCGCGGTCAGGCTGCCGGGCCGCGCCATCTGCTGATAGTGCAGATCGGCAAAGTCGGCGCGGCGGGGGTTGTAGCCGGTGGTCGACATGTTGGCGAGGTTGTTGGACACAACATCGACCTTCATCTGCTGGGCGGCCATGCCTGTTGCCGCGATCTGAAGCGCTTTCATTGCTGGTCCTTACCTGCCAAGTGTCTGGATCACGCCGCGGACGCGTTGGTCCTCGGCATCAAGGAATTTCTGCCCAAGTTCGTAGGCCCGCTGCACCGTGATCATCCGGGTGATTTCCGATACGGCTTCCACATTGCTGTCTTCCAGCATCCCCTGCAGGACGACCCCGCCGTCGACCGGCTCCAAAGCATCGGCGGCGAAAAGCGTGCCAGACTGGTGGCGCAAGGCCATCGGATCGGCTGGCTGCCAGAGGCCGATCTGCGCGATGGGCTGGCCGTTTGCTGACAGGGTGCCGTCACTGGCCATTGCAACCGCCCGCGCATCGGGAGGAATGAAAACCGGCGCGCCACCCGCATCCAGCAGGCGATAGCCGTCAGGCGTGACAAGCTCCCCTTCGGCCGAGGGGGTGAAACTGCCGGCGCGGGTCAGCCTTTCCCCGTCAGGCGTTTCGATCAGGAAGAAACCGTCGCCCTGAATGGCAAAGTCAAAGCTGCCACCGGTCTGGCTGATGGTCGCCTGGCCGAGGTCAATATGGCGACCGCTGGCATGGGCCATCGACAGCGAAGGGTCACTGTCCATCGCCGCGACATATTCTGAGAAGACCACGCCTTCACGCCGGAAACCGGTAGTGGAAGCGTTGGCAAGGTTGTTCGCGACGACCGCCATCTCGCGCATCAGGCCCGACTGGCGGTTCAACGTGGTGTATCCGGCAGCGTCCATGTCAGCTTCCTGCGATCTGGGGGATGATCGTATCGGCAAAGAACGCGACCAGGGTCGAGGTCATGAAGCTCATCGAGGCCCAGAAGACGACCATCATCACCGCCGCTTTCGGCACGAAGGTAAGCGTCATTTCCTGGATTGAGGTCAGGGCCTGAAACAGGCCAACCACGACCCCCGTGACAAGGGCCACCGTCAGCAAGGGGGTGGAGATCAAGACCGCCACCCACAACCCCTGACGCATCACATCATAAATCATGCCCTCTGTCATACGGGCATCCTCAGGATTTCCTGATAAGCCTCGACGACCCGGTCACGCACTGTGGCGACCGTTTCCACGGCCATCTGCGACGATGCCAGTGCTTGGACCAGGGCATGCGGGTCGGCGCCGCCTGTCATGGCGGCGCGGGCGGTTGCCTCATGCTCCTGCAGAGCGCCCATAAAATTACCAGCCAGCTTGGCAAAGCCTTCCGCTGCCCCGTCAGCCTTTGGCTTCGGGGCCGCGGCCGTGCGGGCATTCGCATAGGCCTGGCTGACCAGAGAGGTATTCGCATCCATTCTAGATCTCCTCTATCGGCGCAGAAGGTCGAACAGACTTTGCGTCATCTGACGGGTCTGATCGAACATCCGAAGGTTCGCCTCGTAGCTGCGCTGCGCTTCGCGCGCGTCAGCGATTTCGATCACCAGATCGACGTTCGAGCCGTCATAGTGACCAGTGGCATCGGCCAGGGGGTGGCCGGGGTCGTAAATCTTGACAAGGTCCGAGCGGTCAAGCCGCACGCGGCCGGGTTCGACCAGCCCGGTTTCCATGGCCTGGTCAAAGGACATCACCTTGCGGTGGTATCCGGGAGTATCGGCGTTGGCGATGTTCTCAGAGACATGCCGCAGCCGCATTGCCTGGGCTTCCATCCCGGAGGCGGCGAAGGAAAGCGAGGTCATCAGATCATTGCCCATCTGCGCACCCCTTACCGTGTCCGGCCAAGGCTGGCGCGAATGACGTCCGAGGTGGCGCGGTAGACCGCCAACGCCATTTCGTGGTTCTGCCGCACCTCAACCGATTTCACCATTTCGCCCTCAAGCGACACGGTGTTGCCGTTGGGCGCCTCACGACCGGGGGCCTGCTGTGCTTGCGGCACAAACCCTGCATCTGCGTGGGGCAGGTGCCGTGACCGAGTGGCCCGCATTGCGCCGCTGTCAGCAGCAAACACCTTCGCAAAAGCCGGCAGGTCCTGCGCCTTGTAACCGGGCGTATCCGCATGGGCCACATTCCGGGCAATGACACCCATCCGGGCCCCCGAATGTGCGGCAAGCGATTGCGCCATCCGGGTAAGTTCCAGTTTCTCAAACATCGGGGCTTCTCCCTCGACCAACTTCACCAAGGCTTAAGGGTGATTCCTTTAGAAACGGTTGAAGCGAACAAAGGGAGAATCCCGTGAACGGAATTTTTGATGGCCTGATGGCCGAAATCGCCGGCTCCGCCCCGGTGAGGCGTGTGGGTCGGGTGGTGGAAACCCGGCGTGGTCTGGCTGACATCACCGGTCTTGAGGGGGCCACTCTGGGGGATCGCGTCTTGATTCACAGTCGCGACGGCACGGCGGGGGGTGAGGTTTTGCGTCTAAGTGCGGGCCGCTGTTCGGTACTGCCGGACGCGTCAGGTGACGGCATGGCCATCTCAGACCGGGTGGAGCTTGTCGGCAAGGCCGAAATCGCCCCGGATGAAAGCTGGATCGGCCGCGTGGTTGACCCGATGGGTCGGGCGCTGGACGGTCGGTCCCTTCTGCGGGGGGCAGTGCCGCGGGCTTTGCGTGCGCCAGCCCCGGCAGCTGCATCCCGCCGCCGCCTTGGCGCGCGTCTGTCCACCGGAGTGGCTGTTTTCGACACGCTGCTGCCCCTGGTGCGCGGTCAGCGGATCGGCCTGTTTGCGGGTTCGGGCGTGGGAAAGTCATCGCTTCTCGCCCGATTTGCACGGGGCGTTGCGGCGGATGTCGTCGTGATCGCGCTTGTGGGTGAGCGTGGGCGCGAACTGCGTGAATTTGTCGAACGCGTTCTCGGCCCGGCAGGCATGGCGCGAAGTGTGATCGTCACCGCAACGTCGGACCAGTCGCCCCTGATGCGCCGGATGTGCGCCTTGACGGCCATGGCGGTGGCCGAACATTTTCGCGACCAGGGGCTGCATGTCCTTTTGCTGGTTGATTCGATCACCCGTTTTGCCGAGGCGCATCGCGAGGTTGCCCTTGCGGGGGGCGAGGAGGCGTCGCTGCGCGGCTTTCCGCCCTCGCTCTCGCAGGCGATCATGGGGCTTGCCGAAAGGGCGGGGCCCGGGCCCGAAGGATCAGGCGACATCACGGCGGTGTTCTCGGTTCTGGTTGCGGGGTCCGATATGGAGGAGCCGGTCGCCGATATTCTGCGCGGAGTGCTGGATGGCCATGTGGTGCTTGACCGCCGGATCGCCGAACGGGGACGCTTTCCGGCGATCGATCTTCTGCGCTCGGTCTCTCGTTCGCTGCCGGACGCAGCGACTGAGGATGAAAACACTTTGATCCGGGATGCCCGTGCACTGCTGGGGGCCTATGACCGGGCCGAAATGATGGTGCAGGCGGGCTTGTACGCTGCGGGGTCGGATCCGATGCTTGACCGGGCGATCCGGCTTTGGCCTGGCCTTGATGCGTTTCTGGCCGAGCCGGCCCCTGCGACAGGGATCGACGGAAGCTTTGAGCGCCTGCGCGCCTGCCTTGGCCAATGATGGCGCGATTTCTATGCTTAGTTACAAAGGCCCAAACCCTGACGGGCCGGGTCGCGTCGTGAAAACTGGGCTAACAGGGCCTGCGTGAAGAAGAGTGTGGAGTTTTCCGGGAAGCTCAAGCCACCATCCACGCTTTTATCGTCGCAGAAGTTGCAGCGCGATGGCAGCGGGCGAGTTTCCGGTGCCCTGCTCTTGAAGTTCGGCGCGAAACATGAAGCGGCGGATCAGCCCGTCCATCTTGGCCGGATCGGTGAACTGGCTGATGCCGGCAGAGCCAAACGCAGCCTCAGCCCGGGTTTCCAGGACGGACACCTGTTGGTCAAGGTCGATCGAGGCAAAGCTTTTCGACAGACCCAGCGCGGTCTGCACAACTTCGCGCAGGGGCGCATTGCCAAGAACCGTGTACCATTTTGCAGTATCCGAGATCGGACGCGCTGCAAGGGTTGGAAGCTCACGCTCGGCGTTCAGGGCCAGACGGAAGGTGTTGTTCTGTCCCCCAACAGCGGCTTCGAAGATGCGGGCGCGGAACTGAGTCAGTATCTCATCCGGAAAGGTTGAGATCTTTGTGCGCGGTACCGAGAAATCCCCAAAGCCGAACGCGGACGATAGCTTTTGGTACTGCTTGTCGGCCAGCTTGTTGGCAAGGCTGTCCACCTTGCGCGTACCCCCCTCAAGGATCTTCTGGATAAAGGCCTTGCTATTGACGTCACCTTCAAGCCCGAAGGCGGTCAGCGCAATCCGCAGCAGGCGCCTGTCAGAGACAAGCTGCTCTGCCGTGCTGACCTTGCCGATCTTGTCGCGGAAATAGGCCTCATCGCGCTGCTGTACGGGGGCCGCCTGTTGAACGGCCTGCTGACGCTCCATCGTGCGTTTAAGAAAGCCCCAGCCGGCAAGGCCGCCCAGAGGCAGGACCGGCTGAAAGTTCATGCGTGGCCGGCGGCGAAAAGCCGCTCCTCGCGTGGGAGAAGGCTGCGCAGCGCCTTAAGCACCTGATAATGCTGATCCTCTAGAACGGCCTTGCTGGCAAGGGTCAACAGTGCTCGGCTGTCGTGGTCAGTCAGAACCTGGCTGAGTTGTTCAATTCCACGCAAAAGCTGCAGCCGCGTCTGACCAGCATCAGCGTCACCGGTCAGCACCAGCTGAGCAATGTAGCAAACCCGTCTGACCGGTGTGTTCACCTCTTCCGGGTGGATCGCATCGCGCAGGCGAAGAATATTTGCGTTGGGCGTCATGATGGCAAGCCGTGAGCGACGATCACCATTTTCGATCACTGCGCCGTTGATCAGGACCCGTTCATGCGGGCCGAGTTTCAGGACAAGACCGCTCATCTGCTGCCTCCGTCGCCACGCAGGCCGCGCAGCATGGCCATGTTGATGTCGGTCAGCACTTCGGCACTGGCGCCCCGGTCAAGGACCGCGCGACTGTGGTGAAGCGTGAATTCATAAAGGTAGAAAAGCTGTGCCCGCAGAGGTGCAGGCAGGCCGTTGTCGGGCAGCGCCACGTCGGAAGCCAGCGTCGACCACAGTTTCTGATTGTCAGTCAAGGCGGCGACGAGGGCCGGGAAATCGGTCGTGCGATTTCCCCAGGCGGTGCGCAGACGCTGCGTGACCTGGGCGATCAGATCGTATTCGACCGAGCGGAGCGAACGGGCAGGGGTTTCCCGTCGGGCATAGGCGATGGGGGATTGGTAGGTCATCGTGGGGTCCATCTGTTCGGGGCTTGGGAAAAAGGGGGGCCGCAGACAACCGCCTGCGACCCCTCAAAGGATTACCGGAACAGTGACAGAAGCCCCTGTGGCTGCTGGTTGGCGATCGACAGCGCCTGAGTGGCCAGCTGCTGCTGGACCTGCAGCGCCTGCAGACGGGCCGAGGCTTCTTCCATGTCGGTATCTACCATCGCGCCGATGCCGGTCTTGAGCGAGTCGGTCAGCTGACCCACAAACTCCGACTGGATGTCGATCCGCTTTTGCGACGAACCGAAGCTGGCAGCGGCGTCGATCGACGTTTGCAGCATCCCTTCGATCGCGGCCAGTGCTGCCGGAGCGTCCTGGGTGACGTCGATCGTATTCAGCCCCGCAAGGCCACCAGTGCCGCGCGTTGCCGAAGTAGAGATTGCGGCCGCCTGGTTGGTGTTGTTCGCCACCGACAGGGTGCCCGCGGTCAAGGAAAGGGTGAAGTCGCTTTCCGAAAGTCCGTTTTCGGTCAACGAGTTCTTCAATCCCGACACCAGCGAATCCGCGGTGTCACCTTCCTTGACGACATAGCGCCCGGTGGTCGTGCCTATGTTCAGCTCGATCGAGTCGCCAGCGATCAGGGCGGTCAGGGTTCCCGGTGTAGCCGTCGGCGCGTTGGATGCCAATGCTCCGCCGGTTCCCTGGAACGCGAAGCTGCCAAGCGTGGCCGACGTCCCGTTCACCACCGTCAGGTCCGGGGCCGTACCCGAAGTGCCAGCCAGCGTTCCACCACCGGCGGACAGCGTTGCGCCGGCCGTTGTGGACAGGTTCTGCGCCGTGACCGTGATGTTTGATGCAGCAACACCGGCCGCGCTGCGGTCGAGCGAGGACAGCACGTTGATCGTGGTCTGCGAGCCGTCCACCAGGTTCAGGCCGTTAAACTGGGCGGCGCCGGTCACCGACTCGATCTGCTTGGTCAGCTGGACGATATCAGTCTGCAGCTTGCCCCGATCAACGTTTTCGGCTTGGGCGGCGACGATCTTGCCCTTCATCTCGGTCAGAAGCTTCGTCACTGATTCCGAGGCCTGGCGCGCCACGGTCAGCGTGGCATTGCCGACGGAAAGGCTGTCAGAGATGCCCTTGAAGCCTTGCACGTCCGATTCCATCACCTTGGAGATCGCCCAGACGGCGGCGTTGTCCTTCGCCGAAGCTACACTTTTCCCGGTCGAGATATCGGCCTGGGTCTTGTTGAGGTTGGCGTTGATGCCCTTCATGGTCTGCAGGGCAACCATCGCGCTGTTGTTGGTCAGGATCGACGACATCGTATAGTCCTTCGCGTAGGGCCGCAGATTTCACGGCCGGAAAGGCCACGTTGCGTGGCAGGATGGGCGTTCTGGCCTTTGCCGCCGAAGGGGTCCGGCAGCGCCGCCCCGGCATGGGACGCAGGGCCCATCAAAGGCCGAAGCACCTAAGCAATTCCTAATGCGAGTCCCTGAATTGCTGAGGATTTGAGCCAACTTAGATGCGCCTCGGCAGCAGGGACGAGGGCAGGGCGATCGCCGCCCGTTGCCCGCGTGCATCATAGGTGGTCAGGGTCGGACCCTCGACAATCTCGGTCAGGCGGCATTGCGCGGCGCGCAGTCCACGGGTGGCCGCCTGCAACAGCTGGGCATTGCGCTCGGCCAACCGAATCAGCCGTGTGGCGGCGGCGGCATCAAGGTGGGGCAGGTCGTCCGCTAGCGCCGCGACGCGCGGGGCCAGCTCTGCGAGCGTGACAAGGTCGCCGACCAGAACCGCGTCACGCGTCTGGTCCAGCAGGATTTCAAGGTTGCTCTGCATGGTCCGCCTTCACCATCGTGTTGAAAATCATCTCGGCAAGTCCGATGCCTCCGCCTTCGACCATCAGCCTGGCCTGTTCCTGACGCATGAAGCTGGCAAACTGCGCTTCCCCCGCGCCGCCGCCAAAGCCACCCTCCCTTTCGTCAAGGTCGGACTCGCCCAGCCCGGTGTGGGCCAGCATTTCGGCCAGAAAGGTAGCCTCAAGCTCTTCGGCCTTGGCCATCAGCGTCTGTCGCCGGTCAACCGGGGCGGGCAGCCCCGTTGTCAGGGCAAGTTCCATGGCAATCCTCTTCATGAGTCCAATTTTCACGATGATCCGCCATGGGGGTAAAGAATGGGTAACTTCTGACCGCGATAAAGAGGGTAGGCAGCGGCAGAAGTCGTAGGAAGATGCACACATCCATCCCACCCAGATCCTTGCCCGGGCCACCTGTGCCTGGCGCCAACCAACCCGGTAACGGGGCTGAAGCGGCCGTTCATGGCCAAGCCGGGGCTGAAAATCCCTGTCGTGAACACTGCGGCCACGACGCCTTTGCCGGCTACATGATTGGGGCGCCGCCGGACGGGGAAGCAACGGCCGAAGATTCCGGGCCAGCCCCGGCCATGAATGAAGGCCCGTTGACGGTGTCGATTTTCTGGCCTGCGCTGACGACAGTCAGTGGGGGGGTGGATGATGCGGCTAGGCTGACGTCGCCTGGTGGACACGCTGCTATGGTCGATCCCGTCCTGATTGATGGTCCTCTGCCGCCGCTTTCCGGCTCTGCGGTGGTGGGCCGAACCGTGGGCGGACAACCGGTTGTGACGGCTGGGCAGGCTGTGCCCGCAGGGTTGGCCATCCCGCCAGCCACGACCCACATCGCGCCACACACTGCTGACCCGGTTCTTCCAGTGCCGGACTTGCCGGCTTCCCCGGTGGATGAGGTGGACGCTGTCGCGCCCTCCGTTACGGATCCGGCTCGGCCCTCAGTGGCGACTCCCGGGCTGGCCATGGCCGCCGCTGGCATGCGCTTTTGGCAGACCACACCGCCGCCGGAGGGTGTCGAGGGAGCGGTTTCCGTCCCACAGACCGGCCCGGATGCGCTTCTCGCCGGCTTTGACGGGGAAGTACCGGCCACCGTGAACAGCCCGCCCCATGCCACCATAGCATCGCCCACCGTGCTGGTTGCCAGACTGGCCGAGACGGCGCTGCAATCGCTTTTCGCGGCCCAGGTCGAAGCGGCCAGGCAAGAGCCTGATGATCTGGGTGGTCTTGGATTCACGCCAAGCGCCCCCTCAACCTTGCCGGGCGCGGTGCCTTTCGCCGCTATTCAGGCCGCGACCATACCGCAACTGGCGGGCCAGTTGGTCCAGACCCTTTCGCAACGCCCGGATGGCACGACGGAAATCGCGCTTTCACCGGATGAACTTGGCCATGTGCGCGTAACCCTGCAGGCCGATGCGCAGAACCCAGACCGGATTGTGCTGATGCTTACCTTTGACCGCCCTGAAACGCTTGATCTTTTCCGCCGCCACGCTGACCAGTTGGCTGAGGCGCTGCGCGATGCGGGCTTTGCGGGCGCTGACATCGGATTTGGCCGGTCGGATGGCGGGGATAATCGCGATGCGCGGCCAGAAGTGCCGTCGCCGGGTACGGTTGCCGAAGGTGTCGGTTCCGCCGACACGCCTGCCGGGCCGGGCTTGCACCAGCCCACCATACGCCTTGCCACCACCTCCACCTTAGACCTGCGCCTTTGAGGAGCCGCCATGACCGTTACCGCTGCCAATTTTGCGACTTCCATCACGCCGCCGCCGGCAAGCCCGGCCCCAAACCCGGCAACATCCAGCAAGATCACCTCGGATTTTGACACATTCCTGCGGATGCTGACCGTGCAAATGCAGAATCAAGACCCGCTCAACCCGATCGATTCCGCGGATTATGCGGTGCAGCTGGCCACTTTTTCGGGCGTGGAACAGCAGGTTCGCACCAATCAGCTTCTGGCGGGTTTGCAAGGCAGTTTCCAGCAAACCGGGCTGGCCGAAATGGCGGGCTGGATCGGACAGGAAGCGCGATCAGCGGCTCCGGTCAGGTTTGACGGGACGCCGATCACCCTGTCACCCAGCCCGGCAACCGGAGCCGACCGGGCGGTTCTTGTCGTACGCGATGCGCGCGGCACCCTGGTTTCGCGCGAAGACATTCCCGCCCGCGCCGGTCAATATCAATGGCTTGGAGCAGATGCGCAAGGCAATCCGCTGCCCGCGGGCACCTATAGCTTTGCACTGGAAAGCTTGCAGGGTGACACGATCCTGAACACCCGTTCCATTGAAACATACGCCCGCGTGGTTGAGGTTCGGACCACGCCGCAGGGCCCGTCGCTGGTGCTGGAAGGCGGCGTTGAGGTCGCGGCGGGTGCCGTTACGGCGCTGCGGCAGCCGGTCAATGGACAGTTTTCCTGAGGGCTGTGCCGCCATCGGCTATGCCATTTGTGGATTGCCGGGTTCAGCATCCACACCGCTTCGGCCACTCTGAAACGCCAAGGACAAGACGCCTTGGGCAAATGGCAATCACCGTGGCGTTGGTTCTGTTTACCAGCATCCGGCGATGGCTTGGCCCATGATCCCACCCCTGTCCGTCGCAGGACTGCGCCCGCCCGGTACCGGTTCTTACAGCAAGCCGCCCAATCCAAGCCCCGTCGCGAACGCCGCCAGCACCAGGGCGCTCCACACCAAGGTGCGCCCTCTGCGCCGGGGCGGCGGGGTGGGGTTGCCGGGATTGCCTGCCTTGATCAGCTGCGCCTCAACCAGTGCGGGCAGTCGCGGGCCAAAGCGCGACAGGACGCGCGCGGTCTTGACCAGATCCCGCAAGATCGCCTTGGGACCGATGGTATCCTTGACGTAGCTTTCCACGATCGGCTTGGCGACTTCCCAGATGTTGATGTGCGGATCGAGCGAGCGTGCCACCCCTTCCACCACCACCATCGTACGCTGCAGCAGGATCAGCTCGGTCCGGGTTTCCATACCAAAGCGTTCCGTCACCTCAAAGAGGTAGGACAACAGTCGCGCCATGCTTATCCTGCTGGCGTCCATGCCGAAGATCGGCTCACCCACGGCGCGCAGGGCGCGGGCGAATTCGTCCATGTCACGGTCTGGCGGGACATAGCCCGCTTCAAAATGCACCTCGGCGACGCGGCGGTAATCCTTGCGGATGAAGCCGAACAGGATCTCGGCATAGACCCGGCGAGTGTATTCGTCGATCCGGCCCATGATCCCGAAATCATAGGCGATGATGTCGCCATTCGCCGCGATCTT
>JANPJU010000062.1:0-16218 GCA_031425675.1 Paracoccaceae bacterium
GCTACCGGTCTATGCGGTCGGCGGTGCAGGACCGGCGAACTTTGTCCAATGGGTGAACGCCGGGGCCAGCGGTTTTGGCATCGGCACCGCACTTTACACCCCCGGCAGCACCCCGGCTGAAATCACCGCCCGCGCCGCCGCAATCGTCGCCGCCCATGATGAGGCGTTCCGATGATCTTTGATGACCGCCCCTGCGATCTTGGCGAAGGCCCGCTGTGGCACCCCCTGCGCCAGCAGCTGTTCTGGTTCGACATCATCGGCAAGCGAATGCTGTCGCGCAGCGACGCAGGCCCGCTGGACTGGCCGATGGAGGACATGACCTCAGCCGCTGGCTGGATCAGCCGGGATGAACTGCTGATCGCGTCGGAAAGCGGGCTGTACCGCTTCAACGTTGAAACCGGCGCCAAGACCCTGATCACGGCGTTGGAGGCTGACCAGCCCGACACCCGCTCCAACGATGGCCGCGCCGATCCGCAGGGCGGTTTCTGGATCGGCACGCTGGGCAAGGCCCATGGCGGCGGGCTGCCTGCCAAAGGGGCGATCTACCGCTACTACCGGGGTGAGTTGCGCAAACTTTTCACACCCATCGGGATTTCCAACAGCATCTGCTTTGCACCAGACGGCAAAAGCGCCTGCTTTTCGGACACCGAAACCGGGTGCGTGGTGCGGGTCGCGCTGGATGGCGCGGGCTGGCCCAAGGGCGCGCCAGAGGTGTATCTGGACCTGACCGCCGAGGGCCTCAATCCCGATGGCGCGGTGATCGACGCTTCCGGCGTGATGTGGCTGGCGCAATGGGGGGCTGCCCGCGTGGCCGCCTATGCGCCTGACGGAACCTTTCTGCGCGCGGTTGGCTTTGCGGCGCCCCACACCTCATGCCCGGCGTTTGGGGGCGACACGCTTTACTGCACCTCCGCCTTGCAAGGCATGGACGCCGCTGCCCGCGCCGCCTTTCCTCAGGCGGGGCAGACCTTCATGGCCCGGGGCATTGCGACCGGACAGAAAGAACATCAGGTGATCCTTTGAAACGCACCCCCCTGAAACGCACTCTGGGCGTCTGCTACTACCCTGAGCATTGGCCAGAAGCCCAATGGACCGAAGACGCCGCCCGCATGGCCGCCCTTGGTCTGACCTGGGTCCGCATCGGCGAATTCGCGTGGAGCAGGATGGAGCCGACCCCCGGCACATATGATTGGGATTGGTTGGACCGCGCCATCGCCACCCTTGGCGACCACGGGCTGAAGGTCGTGCTTGGCACCCCGACGGCCACCCCGCCCCGCTGGATGCTGGACCGCCACCCTGACATGCTGGCGCTGGACAAGGATGGCAAACCGCGCGGCTTCGGCTCTCGCCGCCACTACTGTTTTTCGCATCCCGGCTACCGGACGGAGTGTGCAAAGATCGTCACCGCGATGGCCGAGCGTTATGGCAAGAACCCCCATGTCGCCGCTTGGCAAACCGATAACGAATACGCCTGCCACGCCACAACGCTGTCCTATTCCAAGGCCGCGACCGAAGGCTTCCGCAACTGGCTGGCGCAGAAGTATCAGTCGCCTGACGCGCTTAACCGCGCCTGGGGCAATGTGTTCTGGTCGATGGAATATGCCGATTGGGGCGACATCGGCCTGCCGAACCTGACGGTGACCGAACCGAACCCAAGCCACGTCATGGATTTCCGCCGCTTTGCCAGTGATGAGGTGGTCAGCTTCAACCGCCTGCAAACCGACATCATCCGCAAACATTCCCCAGCGCCAGTCGCACACAACTACATGGGTGCGGTGACCGAGTTTGACCATTTCGCCGTGGGTGCGGATCTGGATATCGCGTCATGGGACAGCTACCCCCTCGGGTTCCTCTCTGACCGCATCCCCGCGCCCGCCGACCACAAGTTGCGCTTTGTCCGCCAAGGCGATCCGGACTTTCAGGCCTTCCATCACGACCTTTACCGAGCTGTGGGAAGGGGCCGCTGGTGGATCATGGAGCAACAGCCAGGCCCGGTGAACTGGGCGCCCTACAACCCCGACCCCTTGCCAGGCATGGCGCGCCTATGGGCATGGGAGGCGTTCGCCCATGGGGCCGAGGCGGTCTGCTATTTCCGCTGGCGTCAGGCCCCCTTTGCGCAGGAACAGATGCACGCAGGCCTTTTGCGCCCCGATTCCGCCCCCGCCCAAGCCTTTGGTGAAGCTGAGGTGGTGGCCCGCGAACTGGCCACAATGCCCGAAGTCGGCACAGCGCAATCCAACGTGGCGCTGATCTTCGACTATGCGTCGGATTGGGCGTGGGAGATCCAGCCCCAAGGCCGCAGCTTCAGCTACTTCTGGCTGGTGTTCCACATCTACAAGGGCCTGCGTCGTCTCGGCCTGAACGTCGATATCCTGCCGCCGGATACCTCTGATTTGTCAGCGTACAAGCTGGTCCTTGCTCCCGGCCTGTTCACCCTGTCGGATCCACTGAAAGCAGCCCTTGCCGCGCATCAGGGGACTGCAATCCTTGGTCCCCGAACCAACTCCAAGACCGAAAACTTCGCCATCCCCGTGCCCCTGCCGCCCAACCTGCCCGGGCTGGACGCCAAGGTGATCCGCGTCGAAAGCCTTCCGCCGGATGTGCCGGTGCCGTTGGCGCAAGGCGGTGCGCTGGTCCATTGGCGCGAAAAGCTGGAAGGGTCCGCAACCGTGACCGAGGTGGCCGAGGATGGCTGGCCCGCCCTCGTCTCATCTGGCCGGATGCACTATCTTGGCGGCTGGCCCGACGACCAGGCGCTGATCCGGATCCTGCACCGCGCCTGCCTGGCCGAGGGGATTGAGACCGACCCCCTGCCCGAAGGCCTGCGCCGTCGTGACAGTGCAACGCACCGGTTCATGTTCAACTACAACCCGGTTCCGGCCGAATGGGGCGGTGTGACCATCCCTCCGGCAGGCGTGCACTGGATGCCGCTTCCGGTTGGGCCGACCTGATCCGGGGCCGTCATCACTGCTTTAAGACCGCGCAAGACGACGTCCCAAGCGGTGTCAGTCGGTAACCGCCGCTGCCCCGGTTACGGTCAGGAAGGCAACGCCATTGGGGCCAAGCGTCAGCCGCCCCTCGTCAAGGTTGGCGTGCTGCCCCGGTCCAACCAGTGCGCCGACCCCGTCCACCATGACCGACCGCGTCACTGGCGACAGGTTGAAGATACACAGGATTGCCCCCTCGCCCTCACCCCGCTGAAAGGCCAGGATCGGCTCGCCCGCGTCCAGAAACCGGGTCCTTCCGTCACGCAGGGCACTGGCCTTGCGAAACGCCAGCAGTGCCCGGTAATGCTCCAGCACTGACCCCTGCGCGCCAAGTTGCGCGTCCACATGCCGGGCCGCCTGTTCGGCCTTCACCGGTAGCCAGGGGGTGCCCGTGGTGAACCCACCGTTCACTGACGCGTCCCAGACCATTGGCGTGCGGGTATTGTCGCGCCCCACAGGTTCCGGCCAGAAGGCAATGCCTTGCGGGTCGGTCAATTCCTCCAGCGACAGCGGCGTATCGGTCTGGCCCAACTCCTCGCCCTGCCACAGGCAAACCGAGCCTTCGAAGGCCAGCAGAAGGGCACCTGACTGCTTGGCCAACACCTCAGGCGTTTCACCATGCCTGGCCCAGCGCGACACATGCCGCACGACGTCATGATTGGAAAAAGCCCACATCGGCCAGCCATCCGGCGCGCCCTGAAAGAACCCCTCCACCCGGCTGCGGAAGAATGCGGCGGAATAGTCGTAGCCCATCAATTCAAAGCTGTAGCACTGATGCAGCCGCCCCGGCGCGGTGTAGTCGCCCATCATCAGGATCGCATGATGGCTTTCGCCCATCTCACCCACGGAAGCCGCGCCGTACTCATCCAGAAGCGCCCGGATACGCTCTATCCAGTCAAGGTTTTCGGGTTGGTTCTTGTCAAAGAGGTGATATTGCATGCCGTAAGGATTGGCTTCCGTCTCAACCTTCACGCGGTAATCAGCGGGGTTGTCGCGGACCTGGGGGTCGTGGAAGAAGTAGTTGACGGTGTCAAAACGGAACCCGTCCACCCCCCGCTTCAGCCAAAAGTGCAGCACCTCCAGCGCCCAGTCCTGCACCTGCGAATTGTGATAGTTCAGGTCGGGCTGGCTGGTCAGAAAGTTGTGCAGGTAATACTGCTTGCGCCGCGCGTCCCAGGCCCAGGCAGACCCGCCAAAGACGGACAGCCAGTTCGACGGCGGGCTGCCATCCAGCTTCGGATCGGCCCAGACATACCAGTCGGCCTTGGGGTTTACCCGGTCTGCGCGACTTTCCGCAAAGGCGGGATGCTGATCCGAGGTGTGGCTAAGGACCTGATCAATGATGATCTTCAGCCCCAGATCGCGTGCCCGCGCCATCAGCGCATCGAAATCAGCGAGCGTGCCAAAGACCGGGTCGACATCGCAATAGTCGCTGACGTCATAGCCCATGTCCTTCATCGGGCTGCGGAAGAAGGGTGAGAGCCAGACCGCCTCTACCCCCAGGTCGGCCAGATACGGCAGTCGCCGGGTGATCCCCTGCAGATCGCCCACGCCGTCGCCGTTGTCGTCCTGAAACGACCGGGGATAGACCTGATATGTCACCGCACCGCGCCACCAGTCCTGCATTCCATCCTCCTGCCCCGCTGCCTGCCGCGCATAGCGACCATAAGGCCGTCACAACAGGGTTTATGGTCCACTTCCGGCCAGAATTGCCCGAAACTTGGGCATTTGCGGCAGTTCCGCAACGCGGCGCCCAGGAAAAGGGCAACGCCGCTTGCCCTGTAACCATCACAATTCTTTGTTTGACGCCGCCAGCTGACGGGCGCACCTTCCGCGCCTGACCAGTGAGGCGCCCGATGACCAAGACCCCCCTTCTTACCCCGGTCCTGATCGCGGGCTGCGTCATCTTGATGTTCTCTTTCGCGGTCCGGGCCAGCTTTGGCGTGTTTCAGATCCCCGTCGCGGCCGAGTTTGGCTGGCTGCGCGCAGATTTTTCCATGGCCATCGCGATCCAGAACCTGGCCTGGGGGATTGGCCAGCCGATCTTTGGCGCGCTGGCCGAACGCTTCGGTGACCGCAAGGCGATCATCTGCGGCGCGATCCTGTATGCAGCCGGACTGGTCCTGTCGTCCTACGCAGTGACGCCGGGCCAGCATCAGTTGCTGGCAATTCTGGTGGGGTTCGGCATCGCGGGAACCGGGTTCGGCGTGATCCTCGCCATTGTCGGGCGCGCCACCAGCCCGGAGAACCGGTCGATGTCCCTGGGCATCGCCACTGCCGCCGGCTCTGCTGGCCAAGTCTTCGGTGCGCCGACGGCGGAATGGCTGATGCGGTTCATGCCGTGGCAGTCGGTGTTCCTGATCTTCGCCGTGGTGATACTGCTGACGCTTCTGGCGCTGCCGTTTCTGCGCAGCCCGAAACTCGCGTCACGGCAAGAGCTGGAGGAATCCCTTGGCACCGTGCTGGTCCGGGCCATCAAGGATCCGACATTTACGCTGATCTTCCTGGGGTTCTTTTCCTGCGGCTACCAGTTGGCCTTCATCACCGCCCACTTCCCCGCCTTCGTGACAGAGCTTTGCGGCCCGATCGACCCGAATGGCATGCTGGCCGGGATCGGTGTCACCACGACCTCGGCGCTTGGCGCGGTAAGCATCGCAGTGATCGGGTTCTTCAACATCGCGGGCACGCTTTATGCTGGCTGGCTGGGCAAGCGGTATACGAAGAAGTACCTCTTGTTCGGCATCTATGTCGGGCGGACCATCGCCGCCGCCGTCTTCATCCTTATGCCGATCACGCCGGTCAGCGTGCTGGTGTTCTCGGCGGTCATGGGGTCGCTGTGGCTGGCCACTGTGCCGCTGACCAGCGGATTGGTCGCCCATATCTACGGCATCCGCTACATGGGGACGCTTTACGGCTTCGTCTTCCTCAGCCACCAGATCGGCGGCTTCCTGGGCGTCTGGCTGGGCGGCAAGATGTATGACCTGAATGGCGACTATACGCTGGTCTGGTGGATCGGCGTGGGCGTCGGGGCATTCAGCGCGCTGGTCCATTTGCCGATCCGCGAACGGCCGATGGTGGCGCAGGCGGCGTAAGCGCCTGGGTCGCAAGGCCCGCGTTCGGGTGCCCGGGAAAGCCGGCGCGGAACCGTCGGGCAAGCGCAAGGTAGGCCGGACCGACCTCACTTGCCTTCGCCAACGTCGTTCCGGTTGTGGCATCAACCAGATTGAGCCCGCCTCCTGCCGGGACATAGCGCAATCCGCGCCGTGCAAGGGCCGCCTGAAGCTGCCCCCAACTGTCAGCTTCGACCAGCGCCTCAGCGACGAGGAGCCGAAGGCGAACGAGGAGCCGCTCGTCGATGCCTTCGGCACTCCTCGCTTTGCGGACAGCGTGGCGCTTGACCTCAAGCCGGACAAGATCGCGCAGGACGGCACCTGGCGTTTCATCCCGATCGCGGCACAGCGCCACGAACCGCTGCCACAAGGCGTCATCGCAATGGAAAAGGGTCTCGGCCATAGGCCAAGACTTTCAGATCAGGGTTAAGAAATCCTTAGCCCTTCTTCAGAACCCGGCTGCCCAGCAGTTCGGCGATCTGCACCGCGTTCAGCGCGGCCCCCTTGCGCAGGTTGTCGCTGACGCACCACAGCGACAGCCCGTTGTCGATGGTGCTGTCCTGCCGGACCCGGCTGACATAGGTGGCATATTCGCCCACACACTCGATGGGGGTGATGTAGCCACCCGGTTCGCGCTTGTCGATCAGCATGATTCCGGGTGCTTCGCGCAGGATGTCCTGGGCTTCCTGCCAATCCAGAAACTCTTCAAACTCGATGTTGATCGCTTCCGAATGGCCTACGAACACCGGGACACGCACGCAGGTCGCCGTGACCTTGATCTTGGTGTCGAGGATCTTTTTCGTTTCCGCCACCATCTTCCATTCTTCCTTGGTCTCGCCCGAGTCCAGGAAAACGTCGATCTGCGGGATCACGTTGAAGGCGATCTGCTTTTGAAACTTGTTCGGCGGCACTTCCTTGACCGGGTTGTAGACGGCCTTGGTCTGCTCCCAAAGCTCGTCCATCCCCTCTTTCCCGGCACCCGAAACGGACTGATAGGTCGACACCACGACGCGCTTGATCGTCGCGCGGTCGTGCAGCGGCTTCAGCGCCACGACCATCTGCGCGGTAGAACAGTTCGGGTTCGCGATGATGTTCTTCTTGGAATAGCCCATGATCGCGTCGGCGTTCACCTCTGGCACGATCAGCGGCACGTCAGGGTCATAGCGATACAGGCTGGAATTGTCGATCACGACGCAGCCCGCCGCCGCCGCACGGGGGGCGTAGATCTTGGTGGCATCCGACCCGATGGCGAACAGGGCGATGTCCCAGCCGGTAAAGTCAAAGGTCTCCAGATCCTTGCATTTCAAGGTCTTGTCGCCAAAGCTGACCTCGGTTCCCAGCGACTTGCGCGAGGCGAGTGCGGTGATCTGGTCCACCGGAAACTCGCGTTCCGCCAGAATGTTCAGCATTTCGCGGCCCACGTTGCCCGTGGCACCCGCGACGACGACCTTGTAGCCCATCGGGGTTCTCCTTATGCGCCCCCGGCATGGGGACGGGGCCTGTTATCCCATGGCTGCGCCGGGGGAAAGGGGGCGCGCTTAGTCAGTCCGGTCTTGTGACATCAGATAGACAGCCAGACCGATGGCGGTTGTCACGGCAAATAACAGGAACACCGCCGCATAGGGCGCACTTGCCGGCTCCGCCGGAGTGGCCGCATGGATGCGTCCGGTGACGATCTGGGCTATTCCGATTGGCGCAATGCCGAACAGGTTCAGCAGCGTCACGCCCCGCCCCATCATATTTTGGGGAATGAAGGCCCGCCCATGCGCGACAACCATGGGGAAACTTGCGCCAAACAACCCCGCCGCCACCAGCAGGCCCGCCGCCACCGCCGGCTGGTCGCCCGCAAAGGTCCACAGTCCCGCAAGGCAGAGAAGCGTCAGCGCGTTGCCGGTGACAATCACCCATTTCCGGCTTCCCACCCAGCGGTCAAGGGGACCGTAGGCAAAGTTGCCCGCCACCATCGCCAGACCCATCCACAGGCTGACCTGCCCGATCTGGCCCGCATCATAGCCGTGCACGTCGCTGAAATAGGGGCCAAGCCACAGCCCCCGCAGACCGGCCACCGGCATGTAGCAAACCGTCATCATCGCCAGGATCGGCCAGATCGCGGGCATCCGCAAAAGGTCGAACAGCGATCCCCGCTCCACACGCGCCAGACTTGGCGGGTCGCGCACCAGCACCAGGATTGACAGCGCCACCGCTCCGGTGAACCCCGCCAGACCCCAGACCGCGCTGCGCCAGCCGAATGCGTCAACCGCCGCCGATAACGGCAAGGATGCCGCGACGTTGCCCAACGACCCGACCCCAAGCGTAAGCCCCGCCAGCACGCCGAACAGCGCGGGTGGATAACTGCGGGCGAAGATATAGTAGCAGGCCATAAGAACCGGCGCGCACCCAGCTCCGATCAGGGCCATCGAAAGGTTCAGCTGCCAGGGAGCAGCGGCCAGCGCAAAAAGCGCCGCACCCAACGCTCCGACCAGCATCAGCCCACCCGACGTGCGCCTTGGTCCGTGCCGGTCCAGCGCCACACCAATCGGCAATTGCATCGCCGCAAAGGCCAGAAACCACCAGCCGGAGGCGTTGGCCAGGTCTGCGGCTGTCGCCCCAAGCTCATCTTGCAAGACCGGCGACAGCACGGCAAGGAACGCCCGGTAAAACTGGCTGAGGAGATAGCCGCAAATCAGCGCCGCAAGTCCCACCCGCATGTTCCACCCCTCCCCTGGCCGATCAGCCTTGTCGCAGCGCCCTGTGACAGGTGCAACACCCGACTTGCGGGAATCCTCTGCAAGGCGTCAGATGCCGCCATTGCCCTATCGGGAGGATTTCATGCGGCTTCTTCTTGCCCTCGCCTTTCTTGCCACCCCTGCCTTCGCCAATGACGGCTTTGGCGGCCTGACCGCCACCGGATTGACCTTCAGCCAGACCGAAGCCGTCGCGATGGAGACGGAGGACCTGTTCATCGGCATCGACCGTATCAGCGTCGACTATACCTTCCGCAACACCACCGGCGCGGATGTGACCGGTGAGGTGATCTTCCCCCTGCCGCCGATCCATGTCGGCTTTATCCTGGAAAGCCAGTGGAACCTGCCCGAAGATCCCGATCGCCCGAACCTGGTGAACTTTACCGCCACCGTCGATGGCCAGCCCGTCACCCTGACCATCGACCGCATCGCGGTGATTGAGCTTCCCTATGACGAGACCCGCCCTTTGTCAGAACAGTATGACAGCCCTGGCCGCGACGTGACCGCAGACATGGCCCGCCTTGGCTTGCCCCTGTCGCTGAAGGCAGACACCGTGATTGCAGCCCTTGCCGCCCTGACCCCTGCACAAGCGGAGGAGGCCGCCGTTCTTGGCCTTGCCGAGTTTTCGGAAGGCTATCGCTATCCCTTGTGGTCCATCGTGCTGCGCTATCACTGGACGCAGACCTTCCCCGCCGGACAGGTCACCCAGATCAGCCATGCTTATGAAAACCGGTCTGGCGGTGGCATCTTCGGCTGGTCGCACCCGCCTGAGGACTACCAGCAATATGTCGTCGATCAGTATTGCATTGACGAGGGCACCTCAAAAGCGCTGGTCAAGGCGCTGGCGCAGCCGCCGCAGGATGGCGTGGTCTATTCCACCGGCATGTCCTGGAATATCGCCTACGTTCTGCGCACGGCAAACAGCTGGGCCGGACCGATTGGCCGCTTCAAGCTGACCATCGACAAGGGTGACCCCCGCAACATCCTGTCGCTGTGCGCCGACGGGATCACGAAAACCGGGCCGACCACCTTTGTGATGGAAAAGACCGACTACATCCCCAACCGGGACCTGCAGATCCTGATCGCCACGCCGATGCTGAACTGACGCCGAACCGGCTTTGACGCAGGTGCAGGCCGCAGCCTTTGACACTCCGCGGGGCCGGTTTCGCTGACTTGCAGCACGGCTGTCGCCGGCCTTAGCCTGCCGCTAATCCCAGCCCGAAAGGCCCCAATTCATGCGCGCTCTCCTGACCCTGCTTCTTGCCACAACCGCCCTGCCGGCACTGTCAGACACCTTGCCCGCCACCAGCCGCATCACCGCCGTCACCGTCTACCCAGAAGGCGCGAAGCTGACACGAGAGGTCACCTTTGCCGCCCCATCCCCCGGCGCGCATGACCTTCTGGTCACCGATCTGCCCGCAGACAGCCAGCCCGCGCTGATCCAGATCACGCCGGGCGAAGGGTTGCAGCTTGGCGCCTTTGCCCTGCGCGCTGACCGTCTTCCCCCACGCGAAGACCCGCTGACCCCCGACCAAGCCGCCGCCAAGGCTGAAGTTGAACGTCTTGAGGCAGAGGCTGAGACCGCCCTGTTGGCACTTGACGCCGTGCAGGCCCGCGTGGATGCGGCCGAAGCGCAGGTGCGCTTTCTGTCGTCCTTCACCGGGGCGCTGCCCGATGCGGCCACGCCTGACAGCATCAAGGCGATGGCGGTCATGATTGGCAGCGAAACGCTTGCCGCGCGACAGGCCGCCCTTACGGCACGCGCTGACCTTTTCCCCGCGCAGAAGGCCTTGGCGAACGCGCAAGAGGCGCTGGACAACGCCCGCGCTGCCTTTGACACGCTGCCTTCAGCGGACATGGAATACACCGCTTTGTCCGTCGCCATCACGGCGGCGACAGCGGGGGATCAAACCATCACCGTCACCCAATATGTCGGCGGCGCAAGCTGGCGGCCGTTCTACGATTTGAACCTGACGCGGGACGGCGGTGACGCTCTTGCGCTTCGGCGGTCCATCCTTGTTACCCAGTATACCGGTGAGGATTGGTCGGGTGTCGATCTGACACTGTCATCCTCAACCCCAAGCCAGCAGGCGGCCCCGTCTGCCCTTTGGCCGGACCTGCGCCAGATCACCGCGGCAGTCGACCCTGAGGCGGAATTGTCCAGAAAGTCGCTCGCCGGGTCTGACGACGCCCGCACGGACATGGTGACGGAAGCCGCCCCCGCGCCAATCACCGCCGCAGCAGGAATGGAGGGGGATACCGTGGTGTATCGCTATCCCACCCCGGTCACCGTCGCTTCGGGCGCCGAGGATCTGCGTCTGGCGCTGGACAGCCTGACGTTCAGCCCGATCGTAAAAGCCGTCGCCGTGCCACGGCTGGACCGGACGGCCTTTGTGATGGCCAGCTTTACCAACGCCAGCGACGAACCCCTGCTGCCGGGCGAGGCGATGTTGTTTCGCGAAGGCGTGCTGGTCGGCACCACCTGGCTTGACGTGATCGCGCCGGGGGTGGAAACCGATGTCGCCTTTGGGGCGCTGGAAACCCTGCGCATCAAGCGTGAGATGCCGGTTGCGGCCCAAGGCGAAACCGGCGTTTTCACCACATCGAACGAACGCACCGAAAGCGCGGTCATCACGGTCGAGAACACGGGCGACGACGCCTGGCCGGTGCACCTTCTGGATCAGGTGCCCTACGCCGAACAGGACGATCTTGAGATTTCAGTCAGCGCCACCCCGCCTCCGTCCGAAACCGACGTCGACGGCCAGCGCGGCATCCTTGCGTGGGATTTCGAAGTGGCTGCCGGGGGAAAAGCGACGATCACCGTTGAACACCGGCTTAGCTGGCCCGAAGGGATGATACTGCGCTGATCTTCGGTCCAGAACACGGCCAAGGGGGTCTTCTGCGCCCTTGGCCGTCAGACCGGCACGAACACGTCCTTGGCGGGATCAAACTGCTCCAGCCCGCCTTCGCCGGTGTCGGTCCACAACCCGTGCAGGGTCAGCCGGTCATCATCGACGGCTGCTTTGACGAAGGGAAAGGTCAGAAGGTTCGCCAAACTGATCAGCACGGCCTGCTTTTCCAGCGCCTGCAGGATCTGATCCTCGGGCAGGTGGGCCACGGTCTGGTAACCCGGGCGCAGGATATCCATCCAGCGGCCGACAAAGCTGGTCTTTGCCTCAAGCTCGGGCGCATGCCCACGGCACATGTCATGGCAACCCTTCGCGCCACCGCAATTGGAATGACCAAGCACCACGATATGCGCGACCCCAAGCGAGGTTACGGCATATTCCACCGCCGCCGACGTGCCGTGATACTCGCCATCCGGGTTGTAGGGCGGCACCAGGTTGGCCACGTTGCGGTGAATGAAGAACTCCCCCTCGTCCGCGCCGAAGATTGACGTCACATGCACCCGGCTATCGCAGCAGGAAATCACCATGGCACGCGGATGCTGGCCACTGGTCGCAAGTCTGCGATACCAGGCGCGGTTGTCCTGATAGGTCGTGGCGCGCCAGCCATGAAAGCGCTGGACCAGATAGGTTGGCAGAGGGCGGATCTCGGTCATGCTTGGGTCCTTGCGCGGGGTCACCATCGTCAGATCCCCTTGCCTAGTCGGCATTCAATGAAAATTCGAGAGGCAATTCCCCCTGGGGCCGGGGCCAACGCAACCATTTCTTCAGCATGGCCCTTCAGGGTCAGCGCCGGGTAGTGTTGGATGAACGGGTGTGAAGATGGCAGAATTGGCCGTGCTGCGACCGCATGAGGTGGTGCGTCAGGACGTTGAGACCGTGGCGGAAATCTACCGCAACCTTGGCGCCCCGACCGCCGAGCAGGTGGTGACGCGGGCGCTGGGGGAATTGGCGCTGACGATGGCAGGCATCGTCGAAAAGGTGCAGGCACAGGAACTGCGCGATGTGGCGCGTCAACTGGTGCGGCTGCGGCGGCTGGCTGATGACATTGGCCTTGTCAGCCTGGCCCGGGTGGCGGGCGATGTGCAGGCCTGTCTTGAACGGGCTGACGGCACCGCTTTCTCGGCGGTCTGGGCGCGGCTTCTGCGGGTCGCTGAACGGTCGATTTCACCGGACCACGGCGTTGCGGACCATTCGGTGTAGGGCAGTGCCGGGCAGGCAGGTTTCGCCGTCGAATCACTCAAGGATACAATCCATGGTTGCAGTTTTTGCATGAACCCCAATCTTGAGTGTATTACAGATACCGGGCTTGGACGCCTTGCGGCGGCCAATTGCCGCAATCCGGGTAAATTGGTGCAAAACTCGGTCGGCCCCAACATGGCATGCTTGCGCTGGGGAAAATTCCATCTTCACTAAGGGCGTAATACCACCGCAACAAACGCCCTTAGTGACGTTAACGATTGACCCAACGATGACCGTCGCCCCCCGCTTTGCCTTTGCCAGCCCGACCGATCCGGCGCATGCGCTTTACACGCTTCGTGCCGAGGACCTTTCCGCGTTTCTGGCAGGTCCCGGGGCGCAATGGGCGACGTGGCTGAAGGCCACCGGGTTTGAGGCTGCCTTGGGCGACGCGCGCGCGCTGCCGGATGCGTCGGGCAATGTGGTGGCCGGTGTCATAGGCCTTGGCAGCGCGCAGGCGCGGCGACGCGGGCGCTTTGGTGTGGCAAAGGCCGTCGCCAGCCTGCCCGCCGGAAAATGGGCGCTGACGGGGGACATGACGGTTGCGGAACGCGGTGAAGCGGCGCTTGGCTGGCTGCTGGCCGGCTACCGCTTTGACCGCTATCGCCCGGCGCGCAAGGCGGCGGTCCTGCCTGCGCTGGTCTGCCCCGAAGGCGTGGATGCAACCCGCCTGATCGCGATGGCGGAAGGTGAGGCGCTGACCCGCGACCTGATCAACGCCCCCGCGCAAGACATGGGCCCGGATGAGCTTGAGGCCGCCTTCATGGCGCTTGCGGATCGCTTTGCCGCAAAGGCCCGCGCCATCAGCGGCGACGCACTGCTTGAACATAACTTCCCGATGATCCACGCCGTCGGCCGCGCCAGCCCGCGCGCTCCTCGGCTTTTGGACCTGCGCTGGGGCAGCGATGGCCCGGCGCTGACGCTGGTTGGCAAGGGCGTGTGCTTTGACACCGGGGGCCTGAACCTGAAGCCGTCCGCAGGGATGAACCTGATGAAGAAGGACATGGGCGGTGCGGCCACGGTGCTGGGGCTGGCGCAGATGATCATGTCGTTGAATCTGCCGCTGCGGCTGCGAGTCCTGATCCCGGCGGTTGAGAATGTGATCTCGGGAAACGCGCTGAAACCAAAGGACATTCTGACCAGCCGCAAGGGCCTGACGGTCGAGGTGAACGATACCGACGCCGAAGGGCGGCTGGTGCTGGCCGATGCCCTGGCCCTGGCGTGCGAGGAAGAGACCGATCTGGTGATCTCGATGGCCACGCTGACCGGGGCCGCGCGGGTGGCGGTCGGGCCGGACCTTGCGCCCTACTACACCGACGACCCCGACCTTGCCGCCGCGTTGGAGGTGGGGGCTGTGGCGGGATGTGACCCCGTCTGGCGGATGCCGTTCCATGATCCATACGAATCGGTGATCGAACCGGGGATTGCCGACCTTGATAATGCGCCCGGTTTCGGGTTCGCCGGGTCGATCACGGCGGCACTGTTTCTGCGGCGTTTTGTCGATGCTCCGCGCTATATCCATTTCGACATCTACGGCCACACCCCAACTGACCAACCCGCGCGCCCCAAAGGCGGCGTGGGTCAAGGGGCGCGTGCGCTGCTGTCAGCGCTACCCACCCTCCTGAAACTGGAGACTGCCTGATGGACAAACGCACCACCCCGTTCTCTGGCCGCGTTGCCCATGTCAGTTTGCAGGGCCAGGTTTCGGCCCGCTTTACTGAAGGCGAACGCGCGCAGGTCATCATGCACATGACCAACCTTCTGGACAAACCCGGTGGCGCGCGAAACCGCCAACTTCTGCTGGGTGCGGACGTGCTGTTGATCGACCGTGATCAAGGCCATGTCTTCGTGCAGTCTGTGCGGGACGGGTACTGCGGCTGGATCGTCGAAAAAGCTGTGGGCCGTGGACCGGAGGTCACCCATTGGGTCGCCGCTCCGGCTACGCACATCTATTCCGAACCCCTCGTGCAATCCCCCGAGAAGGGCAGCCTTAGCCTTGGCGCACGGCTGGCAGTTGTCGGGGCCTGGGGCGCCTGGGCCAACACCCCGCACGGCTATGTCCCGATGTGCCACATCCGCCCCCTTGACCATGAGGCACCGGATTCCGTGTCAGTGGCCGAAAGCCTTTTGGGCACGCCCTATCTGTGGGGTGGCAATTCCAGCTTTGGCATCGATTGTTCCGGTCTGGTGCAGATGTCCCTGCATGCCACGGGCCGCAACTGCCCTGGCGACAGCGACATGCAGATGGCCATCGGTCGCGGTCTTTCGCCCGACGACACGCTGCAGCGCGGTGACCTGATCTTTTGGCGCGGTCATGTCGCAATGGTGGTCAACGAAAAGCTGCTGATCCATGCCAACGGCCATACCATGTCAGTATCCTATGAGGGCATCCGTGAGGCGATTGCCCGCATTTCAGCCGGCGGTGGCGGTCTGGTGCAGGCACGGCAGCGGGTGCCTTAAGGGCGTTGCAAGGCGGTCAGATCGGACCGATCAGCCGCCGTTCGAGCACTTTCAGCACCTGTTCAAGGTCCTGGCCCCGGCGCAGGATTCGGCCATCCATGCCGACCACCGCATAAAGCCCCTGCCGCGCCCGCAGCCTTGGACGTTTTTCGATCCGGTACACGGGGTGCTCCGCGGTCCGACGAAAGACGCTGAACACCGCCAGGTCCCGCAGCGCCGAAATGGCATAATCCCGCCATTCGCCTGCCGCGACCATCTGGCCATAGACCCGAAGGATCAGGTTAAGTTCCTTGCGGTCAAAGCGGACAACCTCATTAAAGCTGTGGTTGGGCTGCGGAAACGGGATGGGCGCGTTTGCGTTCATCCTGAAAGTTTACCGGCTTCGCTTTTCAAATCAACCGGTCAAATCAACGGGCCGAAATCAGCGAGGGAACCCTGGGGCAAGACGGGTTTCACCGGTGTAAAGCCCGCGCCAGTTAATTTGCGGGCCGCCTAACCGCTTTTGCGCCGCCGGGTGGTTGGCGTCCAGAACCCCGGCGCGGATCAACAGGGCGGTGATTGCAGCCTCCGCCCCACGAGTGCCACCGTCGGTGATTTTAAGCGCCATGCCCAGCTTCTGCTCGGGCAGGATCGCCACGAACACCGCCTCGGCGCCGGTTTTCAGCGCCACACGGCCGCCCATCGCGCGCATCAGTTCTGTGCAGGTCCGGCCTTCGCCAGCCACCAGTTCCGGATACGTCGCCATCGCACGGGTCAGCCGGTGCATGGCGCG
>JANPJU010000063.1:0-11825 GCA_031425675.1 Paracoccaceae bacterium
TCAATCTCCACCCCCCGGTTCATCGGGCCGGGGTGCATGACAATCGCATCCGGCGCGGCGAAGGCCAGCTTTTCGGCGTCCAGCCCGTAGCGGTGGTAATACTCACGCTCGGACGGGATAAAGCCGCCATCCATCCGTTCCTTCTGCAGGCGCAGCATCATCACCACGTCGGCACCCTTCAGACCCTCGCGCATGTCGTCGAACAGCTCACACCCGAAATCCTCAACCCCTGCGGGCATCAGGGTCGGGGGCGCGATCAGGCGCAGGCGGTTTTCCATCTTGCCCAAGAGGATCAGGTTCGACCGCGCCACGCGCGAATGGGCGATGTCGCCGCAGATGGCGATGGTCAGCCGTTGCAGGCGGCCCTTGGCGCGGCGGATGGTCAGCGCGTCCAGCAGGGCCTGCGTCGGGTGTTCATGCCGCCCGTCGCCTGCGTTCAGCACCGCGCAATCCACCTTCTGCGCCAGAAGGTTGACCGCACCGCTGGAGCCATGCCGCACCACCAGCAGATCCGGGTGCATCGCGTTCAGCGTCATTGCGGTGTCGATCAGGGTTTCGCCCTTTTTCACCGACGAATTTGCGACCGACATGTTCATCACATCCGCCCCCAGCCGTTTGCCGGCAAGTTCAAAGCTGGACTGGGTCCGGGTGGAGGCTTCAAAGAAAAGGTTGATCTGCGTCATCCCGGCAAGCGTGTCCGACTGTTTCACCGTGCGGCGGTTCAGATCGACATAGCGTTCAGCCAGATCAAGGATCGTGGTGATCTCAAGCGGTGAAAGCTGCTCGATCCCCAGAAGGTGGCGGGCGCGGAAGGCCATGGGCGGGTTCCTTGTCGTTTGACCCTCTATCGCAAACCGGGGGATGCGGGGCAAGCGCGCTGCTGGCCCTGCGGTGTTTGTCGGGCTAAGCTGCGCCTTATGGGAATCGCCGCCGACATCGCAGACGACTGGCACGCCTCGCTTGCCGCCCTTGCCTGGCAGGTCGAGGCGGGGGTGGATGAGGTTATCGGGGACGCTCCGGTAAACCGGTATGAGCTGGCGGCTGAGGTGCAGAAGTCCAGTGCCGTCGCCCCTGCCGCCCCCCTTGCCCCGTTGCAGGCGGCGGACCCCGTGGCCGAGGCGCGCGCCTTGGCAGCCACTGCGCAATCGCTTGACGATCTGCGCGCTGCGTTGGCCAGCTTTGACCATTGTGAGCTGAAGCGCGGTGCGCGAAACCTTGTCTTTGCCGATGGAAACCCGAAAGCGCGGGTGCTTGTCCTGGGTGAAGCCCCTGGCGCCGATGAGGACCGCGAAGGTCGCCCCTTCGTCGGCCGTGCCGGGCAACTTCTGGACAAGATGTTCGCGGCCATCGGTCTGGCCCGAACCCATACCGCGCCAGAAACCGCCCTTTACATCACCAACGTCCTGCCGTGGCGTCCCCCCGGCAACCGTGACCCGGAACCGGCCGAGATTGCAATGCTGCTGCCCTTTGTTCAGCGCCACATTGCGCTGGTCGATCCACAGGTGATCGTGGTGATGGGCAACACACCCCTGCTGGCGCTGACCGGGACCAAGGGCATCCTGCGGGCGCGCGGACACTGGCTGGAGGCCCTCGGCAAGCCGCTTTTGCCGATGACGCATCCTGCGTATCTGCTGCGCAACCAGGCAGCAAAGCGCGAGGCCTGGGCTGACTTGCTGGCGTTGCAGGCACGGCTGCGGGAATGAAAGGCGCGGCTTTGGCAATCCTGCTGAGTGGGGGGCCAGCTTTGGCCGAGCCGCTGGTCGATCTGCCGCTGCTTTTTTCGCAAAACGCCGAGAAGGTCGTGGTCAAGGACAACGGTAGCACGTTCTATCGCGAACTGGCGTTAGGCGATGGCGTGGTGACGCGCTGCACAGGGGACGGGTTCCACGACTGCGTCAGCATCGACACCAATGATCGCGGCGATGCCACGGATTGCGCCCTTGTCGGCGCAGCGCGAACCCTTTTGTTGACCCGAAGCTGCGGGATCGGCGGCGCGGCATCCCGCTTCATGCTTGAGGGGGTAATGACCGAGTTGGGTCAGCATGTTGCCCTGAACGCGGTGCCGCCCCGCGATTGGGTGACCCTGCGCAAGCATGTGATGGACCGCGCGCAGAAAGACCGGCTTCCCGCCTGTGCCGAATTGGACAACAGTATGCGCAATTACTTTGCCCGGCGGCTGCGGCTTGAGGACCTGGTGATGTTGCAGGCCATGGCCTCAGCCCCGCGGTTGCCGGTGGGCAAATGTCTGGACTGACCATGCTTCCTGTCGATCTTCTTACCCTTCTGGCGTTCATTCCGGCCGGGCTGGCGCTGAACCTGACGCCGGGGGCGGATATGATGTTCTGCGTCGGTCAGGGGCTGCGGGGTGGCCCACGGTCGGCGATGGCGGCCAACTTTGGCATCGCTGCGGGGGGGATTGTGCATGTGACGCTGGCCGCGCTTGGGCTTGGCGCGCTGGTGGCCGCCCATCCTGCGGCCTTCGAGGCGATCCGCTGGCTGGGCGTGGGTTACCTTCTTTGGATGGCCGTGGCGGCCTTGCGCGCGCCCATGCCCACGGGCGCTGAAGTCCCGCCCAGCCCGGCCCTGCAGGTTTTCGGGCAGGCGCTGGTGGTGAACCTTCTGAACCCGAAGGTGATCCTCTTCATCCTCGCCTTCCTGCCGCAGTTTGTTGATCCCGCCCGCCCGATTTTGCCGCAGTTCCTGACGCTGGGGCTGGTCTTTGCGCTTGGCGGGCTGATGGTGAATGGCGTGGTCGGCCATTTCGCCGGGTCCATCGGGCAGCGGCTGGCACGGTCGGCGGGGTTTGCGCGCTGGCTGGGCCGGATCAGTGCCACCATCTACGGCGCGCTGGCCCTGCGGCTGGCCTTCATTCAACGGAGCTGACATGTCGCACATCGACCAAAACCTTCCCTTTCTTCCGGTAAGCATCGCCGTGCTGACGGTCAGCGATACCCGCACGCCCGACACCGACCGCTCTGGCGACACGCTGGTGGAAAGGCTGACCGGTGCGGGGCATGTCCTTGCGGCCCGGGGGATCGTGGCGGACGATCGGGCCCAGATCGCAGACCGGCTGCGCGCCTGGATCGCTGACCCGCAGGTCGATGCCATCCTGACCACGGGCGGCACAGGCCTGACCGGACGTGACGTGACGGTAGAAGCCCACCGCGACGTCTATGAAAAAGAGATCGAGGCGTTTGGCACGGTCTTCACCATCGTCAGCATGCAGAAGATCGGAACCAGCGCCGTGCAAAGCCGTGCCTGTGGTGGGGTTGCCGGGGGGACCTACCTTTTTGCGCTGCCCGGCAGTCCGGGTGCCTGCCGCGATGCCTGGGACGAAATCCTGGCGTTCCAGTTCGACAGCCGCCACAGGCCCTGCAATTTTGTCGAGATCATGCCCCGTCTGGACGAACATCTGCGACGGAAATAGTCGACACTCGCGTAACATCTGCGTGGTCCGCGACTTTGCCGACTGGCAGGGGCCAGCGTCTGCGCTACACCTCATTGCAACAACCAAGGGGCAGCCATGCGGTTTTTCAGACGCAGCCTTACCGGGCTTTTCCTTTTGGCGGTAACGCTTGGCCTGCTGGGCATGGCAGCGATTTCCATCGGCAACGCCGTTCGCGCCACGCTGGGCGACGCCGGGCCGGGTCGCCCACCGCAAGAACGTATCGTCGCCGCCCCGGTCGTCACGCTGACCCCTGCCGCCATTGCCCCGCAGATGACCGCCTTTGGAAAGGTTG
Source organism: Paracoccaceae bacterium (assembly GCA_031425675.1). GTDB lineage: Bacteria > Pseudomonadota > Alphaproteobacteria > Rhodobacterales > Rhodobacteraceae > Tabrizicola. The sequence continues at coordinate 3,741 of JANPJU010000063.1, forward strand.
AGGCCCGGCGCACGCTGGACCTGCGATTGAAAGCCTCTGGCTCGGTAATCTTTGTCGCCGACAACTTGCGAAATGGCCTTGGCGTCACGGAAGGTGAGGTGCTGGTTCGCGTTGACCCCGCCCCTGCGACCGAGGCGCTGGCTTTGGCGCGTGCCGGTCTGACCGAAGCCCGCGCTGCAGCGGATGACGCGGCAGCGGCGGTGCTGCTGGCACAGGATGATCTGGCAGCCGCCCAGGCACAGGCCGTGTTGCGGCGGCAGGCCCTGACCCGGCAGCAAGACCTTGCCGAGCGCGGGGCCGGGTCTTCTCTGGCGGTTGAAACGGCAGAACTTGCCGTGTCGTCCGCCGATCAATCGGTGCTGTCGCGGCGGCAGGCGTTGGCGTCAGCGACTGCGCAGGTGGATCAGACCGCAGTTGCCGTGACCCGGGCCGAGATTGCACTGACCGAAGCGGAACGCGCGCTGGCCGAGACCGAGTTGCGCGCTGGCCTTTCTGGCAGGGTGGATGGCGTGACGCTGGTCCCCGGCGCTGTCGTGTCCGCCAATGAGGCACTGGGACGGATCGTAGACCCGCTGGCGCTGGATGTTGCGGTGCGGCTGTCGACGGCGCAGTTCACCTCGCTGCTGGGGGCGGATGGCACTTTGCAGGGCGGGGCGGTCAGCATTCAGCCTGGTGGCAGTGGCACTGTTCTTTCCGGCCGTATGGACCGCGTGGGTGCCGCCGTTGGCGAAGGGCAGACCGGGCGGTTGATCTATGTCGCCCTTGATCCCGCCCCGGGCGTCGAAACACTGGTGCAGCCCGGTGATTTCGTCACCGTCAGCATTGAAGAAGCGGCCCTGCCCGATGCAGCCCTGCTTCCTGCCACGGCCGTGGGCCGCAGCGGCACGCTGCTGGCCGTGGGCGCAGAGGATCGGCTTGAAGAGGTTCCGGTCACGGTGCTGCGCCGGCAGGGCGATGACGTGATTGTCGCCGTCGGCCCCCTTGTCGGGCGCGAGGTGGTGGCCGAACGCTCAGCCTTTCTGGGTGATGGCATCCGCATCCGCCCGATCCGGCCCGAGGTTGCTGTGATCCTGACCCCTGAACGCCGGGCCGAACTTGTGGCGCTGGTTGAAGCGCACCCCGCCCTGGCAGCGGCCGAAAAGACCGCCCTTCTGCAGGCGCTTGAGGCGGAAACGGTCCCCGCTGCCGTGATCGCGCGGCTGGAACAGCGGATGGACGGCTGACCATGGACCTGATCCGTTACTTCGTCCGCCACCGCACCGTCGCCAACTTGCTGATGGTGCTGATGCTGGTCGTGGGGCTGGTTGCTGCCGCCAACATGCGGGCCCAGTACTTTCCCGACGTGGTCCTGTCCGAGGTCGGCGTGTCGGTCACCTGGACCGGCGCTGGAGCGGAAGACGTTGATCGCGCCATCGTTCAGGTGCTGGAACCGGTCTTCCTGACGATTGACGGGGTGGCTGCCGTGTCGTCGCGCGCCAGCGAAGGCCGCGCCTCGATCAGCCTGGAGTTTGAGCCGAACAGCGACCTTGCCGCCGCCGAGGAAGAGGTTCAGGCCGCGGTCGACGGGGTCACCACCCTGCCCGAAGGTGCGGAAGAGCCTGTCGTTGCGTCATCCGCCTGGCGTGACCGGGTGACGGATGTGCTGATCAGCGGCCCGGTGGGGGTGGACCAGCTGGCCCGCTTTGCTGATGAATTCACCAGCCGCCTGTTTGCCGCCGGCATCAGCCGCTCCACGATCACAGGTCTGGCCAGCCCGGAGATCGTGGTCGAAATCCCCTCGACCGCGATGATGCGCCACGACATCACCATGGCCGAGGTGGCCGAAGCAATCGGTGCTGCTGTCGCAACCGCCCCCGCAGGCGAACTTGGCGAAGGGTCCCGGCTGCGCACAGGGGCGGAACGGCGCAGCCTGGCTGAAATCGAGGCGATCCAACTGCGATCTGCCACCGATGGCAGCACGCTGACCGTGGGCGATATCGCCACGATCCGCGCCAACAGCGTCAATTCCGTCCGCGCATCCTTTGTCGGCGATAACCCGGCCATGACCATCCGCGTTGACCGCGCCAAGGATGGCGACGCCATCAGCATGCAGGCCACCGTGGCCGAGGTGGCCGCCGAAATGCAACTGGGCCTGCCCCCCGGCGTGACGGTGGAACTGGTCCGCACCCGCGCCGAGCAGATCAGCGACCGGCTGCTGCTTTTTGTGGATAACGGCACCTCGGGTCTTTTGCTGGTGCTGGCGATCTTGTTCCTGTTTCTCAATGCGCGCATCGCCTTTTGGGTTGCCACCGGCATCCCGATTGCGATGCTTTCGGCCCTGGCGGTGATGTATGTCTTCGGCCTGTCGCTCAACATGATCTCGCTTTTCGCGCTGATCGTGATGATCGGGGTGGTCGTCGATGATTCCATCGTGGTGGCCGAAAACGTTGATCACCGGGTGCGCGCCCTTGGCGAAACCCCGCAACAGGCGGCTGAGAATACCGCCACCTGGATGGCGGGACCAATCTTCGCCTCATCCCTGACCACGATCATCGCCTTTCTGGGGCTGGTGGTCATTGGCGGACAGTTCGGGGCGTTGATCCTGGATATCCCGGTGACGGTCTGCATCGTGCTTCTGGTGTCGCTGATCGAGTGTTTCCTGATCCTGCCGAACCATCTGGCCCATGCCGTCAAGGACATCGGCCATGACCGCTGGTATGACTGGCCCTCCCGCCAGACCAACCGGGGTCTTGAGTGGCTGCGGGTTCATGCGATCCGGCCGGCGTTGCGGTTTGTGATCTTCGCGCGTTATCCGATGCTGGCCGCCTGTGTGCTGGCGCTGGCCCTGCAGGTGGCGCTTTTCATCCGGGGCGACGTGCAGTTTCGCTTCTTTGCCCCGCCGGAACAAGCCTCGGTCAGCGGCAGTTTCGCCATGCTGCCAGGGGCCACACGCGAAGATACGCTGGAAATGCTGCGCGAAGTGCAGCGCGCGACGGACGCTGTGATGGCACGGTTTGAGGCCGAGCATGGGGCGAGCCCGGCGACGTTTGTGCTGGCCGAAATCGGCGGCGGTGCGGGCCGCAGCCTGGCCAGTGCCGACACCAAAAGCCCTGACCTGATCGGCTCCATCTCGATGGAACTGATCAGCCCGGACCTGCGGACCTATCCTACCTCAGCCATCATCACCGCCCTGCAGGATGAGGTGGTTCCCCATCCGCAGCTTGAAGAACTCAGCTTCCGCAACGCGTTTTTCGGGCCGGGTGGCGCATCGCTTTCGGTTGATCTTTACGGGGGCGAGGCCGCCACCCTGAAAGCCGCCGCCGAGACACTGAAGGCCGAACTTGGTGCCTTCCCCGAAGTGTCGGGTCTGGAAGACACCCTTGCCTATGACAAGGAAGAGCTGATCCTGACCCTGACGCCGCAGGGTGAGGCTTTGGGCTTTGACACCGCCAGCCTGGGCCGCACCCTGCGCGAACGCCTTGGCGGCATTGAGGCTGCCACCTTCCCCGATGGCCCGCGCGAGGCCTCGATCCGCGTGGAACTGCCCGAGGCGGAACTGACGGCGGATTTCCTGAACACCAGCCTGATCCGCGCCGGGGCCGGGGTCTATGTGCCGCTGTCCGACATCGTGCAGGTCGAAAGCCGGTCAGGTTTTTCCACGGTCCGGCGCGAAAACGGATTGCGCATGGTCAGCGTGACTGGGGTTCTGGCCGAAGATGACCCCGCCCGCGCGACCGAAGTACAGCGTGTCCTGCAGGACGAAATCCTGCCCCGCGTGGCACAGGATTTCGGGCTGGAGTGGCAATTGTCCGGCCAGGCCGCTGATGAGCGTGAGTTTTTAAGCGGCGCCGCTGTTGCGCTTGTCCTGTGCCTTCTGGGCATTTACCTTTCACTGGCCTGGATCTTCGCGCACTGGACGCGGCCTTTGGTGGTGATGTCGGTCATCCCCTTCGGCTTGGTCGGAGCGATCTTTGGGCATTGGGTCTGGGACATGCCGCTGTCGATGTTCTCTATCGTCGGGCTGATCGGGATGTCGGGGATCATCATCAACGATTCCATCGTCCTGGTCAGCACGATCGACGAATATTCGGAACGCCGCGGCTTGCGTCCGGCGATCATTGATGGCGTGGCCGACCGGTTCCGCCCCGTGCTTTTGACCACGCTGACCACGGTGCTTGGCCTTGCACCGCTCTTGTACGAAACCTCATCCCAGGCCGAGTTTCTGAAACCCACGGTGATCACGCTGGTGTTCGGCCTGGGCTTCGGAATGGTGCTGGTGCTGATCGTGGTGCCTGCGCTGATGGCTGCGCAAGCCGATGGCGCGCGAGCGTTTCTTGCCTTGAAGCGGGCGGTGCAGGGGGGGCCGCGTGGCCTGCGTCTGGCGGTCGGGATCGGTGCGGCGGGAATGTCGGCTTTGGCCGGGCTGCTGCCGCTATGGGCCGCCCTGACCGGGGAATTGCCGGGCTGGCTGTTGCGCGTGTCGCCTGCGCTTGCCGACGCCCCGGTCGGGCTTGCGGCGGTGGGGCTGTTCCTGATCGGCGCGCTGGCGATGTGGGTGGTCGCGGTCCTTGCTGCCGTGGTCAGCCTGCGTCAGCCCCGCGGGTAAGGGGGTCCAGGCTTTGGGGGCTTCACAGGCCCCCCGGTGCGATTGAACTGCCGCAAGATGGGCGTGCCTGTCACGGGGCAGGACAACCCTGGATTTCCACGGCCTGTCCCTGAGACAGGACGGTGATGACAACCTCGGACCGGTCCAGCATGAACGGCGCGCCGTCGGGCGGGACCAGTTCGGTCATCGACACCAGATCCCCTCCCTCACGCTGCGTGACGGATGTGGCCACCCACACGCCGGGATCGGCCGTCTCGAACGCCACCATCTCAGGCGCGCCGGGGTCGGGCATCCGCAGCCGTGCTGTCAGGCGAAGACCGTCGTCAATCGGGTCCACGACACAGGACACCCGGCTGACACCTGCGTCACCCGCTGCCGTCGCTTGCTGCGTCAAGGCTGCGGTGATCGCTGCATCCGGCGCGCCCGGCGGCAGAAGGTCGGCCCCAAGCGTCAGGTTTGCCGGCAGGCAGACCTGGTCACAGACCCCAAGATCAACCCTGACCTCCAGACGGACCGGCAACGACGGGTCCATCGCTGTCACCTCGATCGGCAACAGCAGCCGGTCATGGTAACCGATGGTCTGCATCCCGTTGGTATCAAACACATTTGGCGCGGGCCAATGCAGGCGGACCGCTTTGACATTCGACGACCCGGACCAGTCAAAACTGGGGGGAATCCCCGCCTCACCCGGGCTGCGCCAGTAGGTTTTCCACCCCGGCGCAAGCGTCAGGTCCAGCGCGGCCATATGCGCGCCGCTGTCCATCTGCCAACCGGACCGCAGGGTGGCGGACAGGATGTCATCTTGCGTGGTGGCGCCGGCTTGGACTGCCGTCAGGACTAAGAGTAGTGCGAGGGGTCTATACATTCCGCCAACATAGCCAGCGACCGGGGCGAGGGAAATCACTTTGCGGCGACAAGGCGTGAATGGTGAATTCTGCTCTTGAGACACGGGAAAGCTGCGGCCATGCTGGGGAGAAGACAGGGAGACCAGATGGACCTTGCAGGACAGATCCTGATCGCGATGCCGGGCATGGCTGACCCGCGGTTCGACCGCAGCGTGATCCTGCTCTGCGCCCATTCCGAGGATGGGTCGATGGGGCTGATCATCAACAAGCCGTTGGAAGATATGAGTTTTTCCGGGCTGCTTGATCATCTGAAGATCCCCGTGGCGCCCGAGGGCCGTGATATCCGCGTGCATCTGGGCGGCCCGGTGGAGCGGGGGCGGGGGTTTGTCCTGCACTCCCCCGACTGGCAGATCGGGCGGGCGACGATGGCCGTGCCGGGCGGGTTCGGGATGACCGCGACAACGGATATCCTGGAGGCTTTGGCCAAGGGCGGTGGGCCCGCTAACGCCTTGCTCGCACTGGGATATTCCGGCTGGGGGCCGGGGCAACTGGAGGCCGAGATCGCGCGCAACGACTGGCTGACCTGCGATCCGGCGGAGGGGTTGGTGTTTGGCCCGGACGACCGGGTGAAATGGTCGGCGGCGCTGCGGGGGATGGGGATTGATCCCTTGACTCTGAGTGCTGCGGCGGGGCGAGCGTAGCGGCCGCAAGGGATTCCGTTCGGTGAGTTAGATCAAGGGGTTGGGGGGAGGTTGGGGGTCTTTATCCCGTCTTCTTTCTCTCTTCCTTCCGTCTCTACGCGCGGGGAGAGGGGAGGGCGTTAAGGATTGGGGGCGAATCGGGGATTGGGCTGGCGTGTTGGGTTGGCACCCACCCCACGAGGGGCGGAAAGGTCCTGTTAACCCTGGTTGGTTAAACTCTTCTGATGCCACACTACATTCGCCCGAAGGTGCCCGGCGCATCGGTGTTCTTTACGGTAGTTTTGAATGACCGGAGATCAAACTTGCTGGTGAGCGAGATTGATGCCCTTCGGTTATCGGTTCGGACGGTGAGGGCTGATCGGCCGTTCTACATCGACGCTTGGGTCGTCCTGCCGGATCATCTGCATTGCATCTGGACGTTGCCGGAAGGGGACGCTGATTACTCGGCGAGGTGGAAGGAGATCAAGACGCGCTTCACCAAGTCGGTCGGTCGGGTCGGCCCGCGCAGTGCCTCCAAAGTCACGAAGGGTGAGGCTGGAATATGGCAGCGCCGCTTCTGGGATCATCACATCCGCGACGAGCGCGATTTCAACACGCATTTGCGATATTGTTGGTGGAATCCGGTGAAACACGGCTTGGTCGAGAGTCCGGTGGACTGGCCGCATTCGTCGATTCATCGGGATATCCGATTGGGTCAGGTCGAACCGGAATGGGCCGGGATCAAGATTGACGGCGCGTTCGGGGAGTAGGGTGGGTGAAACCCACCGTTTGCGTGGGCAATGGTGGGATTGGTGGGTTGGCACCCACCCTACGCTTGCTATGCGCGGGTTGAGGTTGGAGCGGTGGGTTGGCACCCACCCTACGATTGCGATTGATCTCTCTGATCCTGTAGCGCGGCCCTCATCAATCGTTTGCGTTCTCCAACGATTCCTCGAATTGCTTCGCCGAAGATCACAATTGGCAACAGGTAGATAAGAAGGTTGCCGGCCCTGCCAAAAACGCTGACAGGTCCAACTGAGCTTGCGAAATGCAGCAAGACTATAAATAGGTAGGCCGTAGTCGAGAAAATGAAATTCTTGGCTGTCTTTCGTGTAATCCATTTCATCTTTGATCGAGCCTATCAGCGATGCGCGGCATCGTAGAGTGCGCTATAGCGCACCGTCCGATGGTGCACTGTAGCGCACCCTACGATGGTTGAGCCGTCACTCTCCATACGGCACCCAGACTGTCTTGATCTCGGTGGCTTGGGACAGGAACGCACGTCCCTCCCCCTCTGCCCCCATCCAGTTCCGCGCGCGGCCGTGGTTGACCCAGGTGCGTTTGAGGTTGGTGGCGGCTTCGCGCTCGATGAGGGCGGAGAGGGGGTGGGAGGAGAAGCTCCACACGGCATCCACGTCCATGTGGCCGGCGAGGGATTTGGCGAGGTCTTGCGGGGGGCCGGTGACGATGTTGACGACCCCGGCGGGGACGTCGGAAGTGTCTAGGATCTGATAGAAGTCGGTGGCGGACAGGGGGTGCTGGCCGGGAACGAGGATCACCGTGTTGCCCATCGCGATGGCCGGGGCCATGAGGGAGATGAGGCCGAGGAGGGGGGCCTCGTCGGGGCAAAGCGCGCCGATCACGCCGGTGGGTTCGTTCATGGCGAGGGCGATGCCGCGGATCGGGACGGACTTGGCGGCGCCGTCGTATTTGTCGGCCCAGGCGGCGTAGGTGAAGAGGCGCTGGATGCTCGCGTCCACCTCGGCCTGGCCGGGTTTGCCGGTGAGGTCTTGGAGCCGCTGGGCGAACTCGGTGACGCGGGCGGAGAGGTTTTCGGCGATGAAGTAGAGGACCTGCGCGCGGTTGTAGGCGGTGGTCTTGGCCCAGGATTTGGCGGCGTGGGCGGCCTCGACCGCGTTGCGGATGTCCTTGCGGTTGCCGATGCCGACATGGCCGAGGAGTTTGCCTTTGGGGC
>JANPJU010000064.1:0-11892 GCA_031425675.1 Paracoccaceae bacterium
TGGCGAAGTGGTGATGTCCACCGCCTATAACGGCCGGATCTTCAACGCCGCCGTCGCCGAGGGCAAGCCGTTCCAGATCGTCTGGGACGGGCAGATCTATGAGAACGAGATGTACGCGATCCCGAAGGGCGCGCCGAACAAGGAAGAGGCGCTGCAGTTCATCGCCTACGCCACCTCGACCGAAGGTCTGCGCCAGCAGGCCCAGTGGATCAGCTATGGCCCGGCCCGCAAGTCGGCGCTGATCGAGCCGCTGATCTTCAACGACGGCAAGACCGAAATGTCGCCGCACCTGCCGACCAACCCGGCCAACCTGACCAACGCGCTGGAATCGGGTTCGGAGTTCTGGGTCGACCGTGACGCCGAACTGAACGAGCGTTTCAACGCCTGGCTTGCTGCCAACTGATGCTTCTGGCGCGGGGGGCATCCGTCCCCCGCGCCGCCTTCCCCTGACCGGATGACAAGATGGCCGACGCGGCACTTCTCAAGACTTCCGACGGCCGCCCGCTGGCCGAGGCGCTGATCCAGGCCCAGTCGCGCGCCCAGCGTCGGGCGTTCCTGCTGGTGCTGCCGCTTTTGCTGTTCGTCATCTTCAGCTTCATCCTGCCCATCGGGCAGATGTTGCACCGTTCCATCTACAACGACGGTTTTTCAGGCAGCGCACCGCAGCTTGGCGCGTGGTTTGCCGCGAACCCGGCGGGTACCGAACCCGATGAAGCCGCCTATGCCGCCCTTGCCGCCGATCTGGCCACCATGCAGGCAACCCGCACCGCGGGTGAGGCGGGAACGCGCATCAACTATGTCATTCCTGAAACCCGGTCGCTTTTCACCCGCTCGGCGCGGGACGCAAAGAACCTGACCCCGCCGTTCCAGGCTGCCCTGCTGAAGCTTGACCCGAAATGGGGCGACCCTGCCCTTTGGCAGGTCATGCGCGCGGCGTCTTCGGCCTATACGCTGGATTTCTACCTCGTCTCGGCCGATTTCCAGCGCGCCGCCGACGGCAGTATCGAGCGGGTGAACGAAAACCGGCAGATCTACATTGCCCTCTTCGTCAAGACGTTCATCCTGTCAGCGGTCATCACCGTCCTTTGCCTGCTGATCGGCTTTCCGGTGGCGCACCTGCTGGCAACCCTGCCGATGGCCAAGGCCAACCTGTTGATGATCCTTGTCCTCTTGCCGTTCTGGACATCGCTTCTGGTGCGTACGACCAGCTGGATGGCGCTGTTGCAGGGCGAGGGCGTCATCAATGATCTTCTGGTCTGGATCGGCGCGATTGCCGAAGATGGACGCCTGCGGATGATCAACAACCAGACCGGCACCATCATCGTGATGACGCATATTCTGCTGCCGTTCATGATCTTGCCGCTCTATTCGGTGATGAAGGTCATCCCGCCCTCTTACGCCCGCGCCGCGCGCAGCCTTGGAGCAACCAGTTGGACCACGTTCCGGCGGATCTACCTGCCGCAAACGCTGCCCGGGGTGGCGGCGGGGTCGCTTCTCGTCTTCATCCTTGCGGTCGGCTATTACATCACGCCCGCGCTGGTGGGCGGGGCGGATGGGCAGCTGATTTCGAACCTTATCGACTTTCACATGGATCGGTCGAACTGGTCGATGGCCGCTGCCCTGTCGGCAATGCTGCTGGCGGGTGTGCTGGTCCTGTATTGGGTTTATGATCGGCTGGTCGGGATCGACCGCCTGAAACTTGGGTGATCTGATGGCGCTGCCCCCCTATGCCGACCCGCTGGAGCGTATCTGGCACCGCACTTATCAGGTGATCTGCGCGCTGGTGTTCATCTTCCTCATCGCACCGATCCTGATCGTCATTCCGCTGTCGTTCAACGTGGAGCCCTACTTCAGCTTCACCGAAAAGATGGTCCGGCTGGACCCGACCGGCTATTCTCTGCGTTGGTATGACACGCTGCTGACCTTCGGGATGCAAGCACCCGAAGTGCCGCGCGACAGTGCCTGGTTTTCCGACATGTGGGCCAACTCCACCTGGGTGCAGGCGGCGAAAAACTCGCTGATCATCGGGTTCTGGGCCACGATCTTTGCCACCTTCCTTGGGACGCTGGCAGCCCTTGGCCTGTCGCGGCCTGAAATGCCCTACCGCCGGGCGATCATGGCCATTCTGATCAGCCCGATGATCGTACCGATCATCATCATCGCGACGGGGATGTTCTTCTTTTACTCAAATCCATGCGCGATCATCGGGGTTGAGTGTGGGCGCCTGACCTCAACCTATCTTGGGGTGATCCTGGCGCATACAATCCTTGGAATTCCCTTTGTCATCATCACGGTGACGGCCACACTGGCAGGGTTTGACCAGTCGCTGATCCGCGCCGCGCAATCACTTGGGGCCAACCCGCGCACGGTGTTTTTCAAGGTCGTGATGCCCTTGATCCTGCCGGGTGTGGTGTCGGGCGCGCTTTTTGCCTTTGTCACATCGTTCGATGAGGTGGTGGCGGTTCTGTTCATCGCCGGGCCGGAACAGCAGACCATTCCCCGTCAGATGTGGAACGGTATCCGCGAGCAGATCAGCCCGGCGATCCTGGCGGTGGCGACGATTCTGGTGGTGATCTCGATCGCGCTTTTGACGACGGTTGAATTGCTGCGTCGCCGATCAGACCGGTTGCGCGGGGTAACGGGAGTCTAGGGCAGCACCTGCAGCCAGCCCCAGACCGTGAAGACCGACAGACCCGTCGCCACCAGAACTGCCGAAGCATTGACCCGCTTGGCGACCCCGTAAAGATGCGCGAACATGTAGGCGTTGACGCCAGGTGCCATGGCAGCGGTGATCACGGCTGACCGCATCCCGTCGCGGTCAAGGTCGAGAACATAATGCCCCAGAACCCAGGTCAGCCCCGGATGCAGGATCAACGCGCAGGCACAGATCATTGCGATGGTCGCGATGTCGCCTTCGGTGCGGTAGCGGACCAGCACACCGCCCAGGCCGAACAACGCGGTCGGAATGGCCGTGGCGGCAATCATGCCAACCGCAGCGTCAACTGGCGCGTATAGCCCGTGGCCCGCAAGGTTCACGACAAACCCCAGCGCAATCCCGATGACCAGCGGCTGCGTCCCGATGGCCCGCCCGATCTTCAGGCCAAGCACCCCCGGCGACACGCCATGTCCGCGCGCCTTGGCCCATTCCATCATCGCGATACCAAAGCCGTAGAACAGCGGCGCATGGATCGAGATGATGGCATAGTTGCCGGTCAGCGCCGCCGCTCCGAAGGCGCGTTCGGTGATCGGCAAACCCAAAAGCAGCGAGTTGGAAAAGAGGCAGGCAAAGCCGATGGCGACGGCATCGGTCATGGGGCGCTTGAAAACCACAAGTGCCCCGGTCATGCCAACGCCAAAGCTGACGAAGGCCGCGATGTAGAACGACAGCATCAGCGCCGGATCATAGGCCGCGCCCAGATCAAGCCCGGCGATCGACCGGAACAGAAGGCAGGGTGCCGCGAAGTTCTGCGCGTAGCGCATCACTCCATCAACCGCGCTTTCACCAAAAAGCCCGCGCTTTGCCGCAGCATAGCCAAAGCCGATGATCAGGAAGACCGGAAGAATGACGTCAAGAAGCGCGCTCATGTCCGGCGTGGGCCGGGGGGTTTCACACCCCCCGAACCCCCCGTGGGATATTTGTGCAGAAAGGAAGTCACCGGGTCAGTCATCGTAAGCGATTGTCATGCCATCGAAGGCAGGGGCGATGTGCGCCGGCAGTTCGCCACGAAGCGTTTCATGATCAAGATCGACATGCATGTTGGTCAGCACCGCGCGGGCAGGGTTGGCGCGCGCAATCCAGTCCAGCGTCATCGCCAGATGGGCGTGGGTCGGATGTGGCTTGCGGCGCAGGGCATCCACGATCCAGCAGTCAAGACCTTCAAGGTGCTGCCAGCTTTCTTCAGGAATTGCCACCGCGTCGGGCAGATAGGCAAGCGGGCCGATCCGGAAGCCCAGTGCGTGCATGCTGCCATGTTCAGCGGTGAAGGGCGTCAGCATTATCGACCCGCCATCGCCAGTGACCGTAACAGGCCCGTTCAATGTGTTCAGGTCGAGGATCGGCGGATAGGGCGACCCGGCCGGCTGGGTGAACGCATAGCCAAAGCGCGACAAGAGCGCCTCTTGCGTCGGCCCGTCAGCCCAGACGGCCAGACGGTGGCCGAGGTTGAAAACAATCTGCCGCAGGTCGTCGATGCCATGCATGTGGTCGGCATGGCTGTGGGTGTAGACCACCGCGTCAAGCACCCCTACGCCCGCATCCAGCAGCTGATCGCGCATGTCTGGTGACGTGTCGATCAGGACGCGTGTGGTACCGTAAGCGGTTTTCCGTGTCACCAGCAGCGAACAGCGGCGGCGGCGGTTCTTGGGATTTGCGGGATCGCAATCGCCCCAGTCGCCGCCCAGCCGCGGCACCCCACCAGATGAGCCGCAGCCAAGGATGGTGAAGGTCAGCCGGGCCATCATGCCGCCGGTGCCGCGCGGGCGGCACGGGGAAAGAGGCGGTCAAAGTTGGCGGTGGTCTGGGCCGCGAACGCCTCAGGGCCAAGCCCGAAGACCGGGGCCATGGCGCGGGCGGTGTGGGCCACAAAGGCCGGCTCATTCCGTTTTCCCCGGTGAGGCGGGGGCGCAAGATAGGGACTGTCCGTTTCCAGCAAAAGCCGGTCCAGCGGTGCGGCAGCAAAGATGTCGCGCAGGTCTTGGCTTTTGGGGAAAGCCGCGATGCCGGAGATCGAGAGGTAAAAGCCCATGTCCAACGCCGCCTTGGCCAGACGCGGACCGGAGGAAAAGCAGTGCATCACACATCCAAAGGGCCGCCGCGCCATGCCTTCCGCCAGGATCAGTTCCATATCCGCATCGGCATCACGGGCGTGAATGATCAACGGCAGGCCGGTTTCCTGCGCCGCCTCGATGTGGATGCGCAGTGAGGTGTGCTGGATGGCCTTGCTCTCAGCGGTGTAATGGTAATCCAGCCCTGTTTCGCCAAGCCCCACACAGCGCGGGTGGTTGGCAAGGGCGACCAGTTGCTCAAGGCTTGCCAGGGGTTCGTCAGCCGCGTGCATCGGGTGGGTTCCGGCGGCGTAAAACACCTGCGGGTACGCCTCGGCAATGGCGCGGACGGCGGGTTCAGTCTTCAGCCGGGTGCAGATCGTGACCATGCGGTTGACGCCCGCAGCGGCGGCGCGGGCCAGCACCTCGGCCCGGTCGGCCAGAAGGTCGGGGAAATCAAGGTGACAATGGCTGTCGACCAGATCAGGCAGAGTGGGGAACTGGGTTTCGAACACGGGCAGGGCTACCTCTGGGCGAGGGAACCCGCCGTCTCATCGACCTTCAAAAGCATATCCATCAGAAGGGCGGCAGGGTCAAGGTTGACCGCCTTGCCCCGCCGCGCGCGCGACGACAGCGTCTGCGCAAGGTCAGCCCAGGCCCGGGCGGCGTCGGGGTGGGGGGACAAGCGTGCAATGAGTGCGGCTTCCTGCGGGGCTGCCTCGGGGGCCGTTTGTCCCGTGGCTCCGTAACGGGCAAGGCGGGCAAGGAAAAGGTCGACCAGGGTGACCAGAAGATCAAAGGTTTCAGCCTGGCCACGGCCTGCCGCAAGTTCGGCCAAGCCAAGGGCCTGGGGGCGGTCCATCCGGGGCAGCGTGGCGAACAACCGGGTCAACGCCTTGTAAAGCTTCAGCCCTTCCAGATTCGTCAGGCGAAACGCCTCACCCACCGAACCGGCGGACAGTTGGGCCAGGGCGGCGCGGTCTTCGGGGGCGACCTCACCCCCTGCCTGCGTCAGTGCATCGGCAAGGTCCTGCGGGCCCAACGGTTGCAGCCGCAACTCGCGGCATCGGGACCGGATGGTGGGCAGCAGACGCGCGGGCTGGTGCGCGATCAGAAACAAGGTGACATTTGCGGGGGGCTCCTCCAACAGCTTCAATAGCGCGTTGGACGAGGCGGTGTTCATTTCGTCAAGGGAATCAATGATCGCCGTGCGGCGGCCCCCGTCAGCGGCGGACAGGGTGAAAAAGGATTTCATCCGCCGCAACTCCTCGACCGAGATGACCTGCGCCAGTGCGGTTTCCTTGTCGTTCGCGCCCCGGCGCAGAAGAAAATTCCGCGGCTCCGCCAGTTGCAGCAGGCGGCGGGCGACGGGGTGCGTGGACACAACCTCCACCGTTGCAGGCGGAGGCGCCGCGAACATTCCCCCGTCATCGTCCGGCGTTGCAAGCAGAAACCGCGCCAGCCGCCAGGCGAGTGTTGCCTTGCCCACGCCTTTGGGTCCGGTCAGCATCCAGGCGTGGTGCAGCCGCCCCGAGGTGAAGGCGGCAAGAAACTCGGCCTCCTGAGGGGCATGGCCGAACAGCACTTGCGTCTCGCGCGGGTGGGGCGCGCCCTCAAGGCGGTCGGGTTCGGGCAGGGGATCAGACTTTGCGTCGGCCATGGGGCGCAGATTGCACAGGGGTGGGGGCGGGGGGAAGGGGCCTAAGCGCCGGGAAGATGCGGCGCAACGGCTTGCATGACGCGGGCAGCAACCGTATCGGGGTCTGCATCCGCGTCGATGATGCGGAAACGCGGGTGCTTTGCGGCCAGCGCCAGAAAGCCCGCGCAAGTCTTTTCCTGAAAGCCAAGACCCATGTCCTCGAACCGCAACTCGGTTCCGGCGCGGGCGGTGGCGCGGGCCAGTCCCTTTGCTGGGTCAAGATCGAAGAGCAGGGTCAGGTCAGGCTCTACCCCGATCATCAGGTCATGCAGGCGGTCGACGGTAGCGGTCAGATCACCCCGCGTCAGGCCCTGAAACACACGGGTTGAATCGGCAAAACGGTCGGTGATGACGATCTCGCCCCGCGCAAGAGCCGGGCGGATGGTCTTTTCCAGATGGTCGCGGCGCGCGGCGGTGAACAGAAGAATCTCGGTCTCGGGGGACCAGCGGTCCGGTTCGCCCTCCAGCACGAGGCGGCGGATTTCCTCGGCCCCCGGACTGCCGCCGGGTTCGCGGGTCAGGGTGATGGTGTGCCCCTTGCCGCGCAAGGCATCAGCCAGACGCCGCGCCTGCGTGGACTTGCCAGATCCGTCAATGCCTTCGAGGCTGAGGAAAAGCCCGGCCATTCAGCTGGCCGGTGACCCAAGATACTGGCCATAAAGGACCTGCGTCGCGACCGTCAGGCGGCGCAGGAAACCGGCGGTGCCAATGTCTGCCTCGGCCACCAGCGGGAAGCGGCGGTCGGGGAGGTCGGGGACGTGGACGATCAGTTCAGCCACCGGGGTGCCGGCGGTGATCGGGGCGGTCAGGGGACCGTTGTAAACCACCTCTGCCGTCATGTTGTCCTGCACAAGCGCAGGTACCAGAAGGCGCACATCTTCGGCCGGGACCAGTCCCACGGTATCGGCATTGCCCAGATGCACCTCGGCCTCGGCCACGCGAACGCCGGTTTTCGCGACAGTCTTTTCGGAAAACTGCCGGAACGCCCAGGCGACTATGCGTTCGGATTCCTCGGCCCGCGCTTGTTCGCTTGGCAGGCCGGTGATGGCAAAGATCACCCGGCGGTCACCCTGCTTGGCGCTGCCGACCAGACCATAGCCCGCCTCTTGCGTGTGCCCGGTTTTCAGTCCATCGGCCCCGACCCCAAGCTCCAGCAGGGGATTTCGGTTAAAGGCATTTGCCGGGGCGCGGTCTTTGTAATTGAATTCGGTCTGGGCGAAGATCGGATAGTATTCCGGGAAATCCTCGATCAGGTGCTGAGAAAGGATGCCCAGATCGCGCATCGACATACGGTGGCCGTCGGCCGGCCAACCAGATGCATTCTTGAAAGTCGAGGCTGTCAGACCGATAGCGCGGCCGCGTTCCGTCATTGCGGCGGCGAAAGCCTCTTCGGTATTGCCAGTTGGCCCGCCCAGTCCTTCTGCGACCACGACGCACGCATCGTTGCCGGAATTCACGATCATGCCATGGATCAGGTCGCTGACCGTCGGACGGTCGGTTTCCTGCAGGAACATTGTCGACCCGCCCATCTCCTTGGCCCGAGACGACACGGCGAATTCCGTCTCCATCGTCACGCGCCCGTCACGTAGCGCCTCGAACAGCATGTTGATGGTCATCAGCTTGGACATCGACGCCGGAGGGACCGGCATGTCGGCGTTGTGATCCATCAGCACTGTCCCGGTCGTGAGATCATAGACCCATGCCGCCGTAGCCTGCGTTTCAAACGCGCGGGCGGGCAGGGTGGCACAGATCAGGGCAAGGCAGGCAAGAAGCGTGCGAAACATGGGTGGTCTTTGCTGGATCATTGCGGCTGGATCACTCGCGGTTGGGTCATTTCAGAAAGAAGGCATCGGCAAAACCGAAACCCTTGATGGCGTTCAGCTGCGTTTCGTCCCCGGTGGTGACAACCCCCCAGACGACCTTGCCGCCCGTTTCGGACTTTCGTGTCTGGCTGGTGATGCCGATCTTGGCCAAAGCCTCAACCGCGCGGTCGGCGTTCGTCTCCTTGGTGAAGGAGGCAACCTGTATAGGCCGACCGACAGGTGCGACGGCTGGCGCTTCCGTGGTCGGCGGGGCAGTGGCAGCGGCTGCAGCCGCAGCTTCGGCGGCAGCTTCTTCCGCGCGGCGCTGGCGACGGGTTTTCGGCGGCTCGGCGACCGGTTGGGCGACCGGTTGGGCGGCAGGTTCGGCGGCCGTGGCCGCGGGGTCCGCTGACGGGGCACTATCCAACGGCGCAGACTCGATGGCCGTGACGGCAACAGCATCTGCCGTGGCGGGAACTTCCTCAGCCATGGGTGCGGCAGAGCCATCCACCGCTACGCCTGCAGCGGCAGCGGCGGCAGCCGCTTTCTTCGCTTCGCGCGCGGCCTTGGCTTCCGCCCGACGTTCTTTCCAGGTCTTGCGCTTGGGCGCTTCAGTGGGTGCGGCTTCGACAGCTGTTGCGGCCACAGTTGCGCCAGCTGCGTTATCAATGACTGCTGCAGCACCATCCGCTCCGGTTGCGGCCAAGGCAGCGGTCGCCGCCGCCGCTGTGGCGGCTGCGCCACTGTCGGCCGCAGCATCAGCCGCAGGATCTGTTGAGGCGTCGGCGACGGTCGCAGCGGCGGCATCTGCAACTGGCGGCAGGGCATCGGGCGCAGACGCAGCGTCAACACGGCGAAGGGCAGTGACCTTAATCTCCACCGGCTGGCCCGCAAGGATTCCCAGCGCTTCGGCAGCATCGGACGAGATCTGCAGCCGCGGGCCGGGATTTTCGCGCTCGCGCCGGAACAGGGCGCCTGTCACGGTCTTGCCGGTGGCAGGGTTGAACATCACCACCCGCTCGGGGTCTTTCACGTCGGGTGAGGCCACCCAGATACCGCCAAGCGACGGGCGACCGTCCCATAACGCGCTGTCGGTTGCCTGAAACACCTCGGGCGCTTCGACATCACCGGATGCCGTGGCGCGGGCGGTGGCCGGCGTATCGGGCGTGGCCGGGGTGGTGGTGCCAGACCCCTGCACACAGCCCATCAGGAACCCTGACGCTGCGAGCCCGAAAAGAATATGACGAAGTGCTGCCTGTGCCATCTTCCGCCCTCAATGCTGCGCAATCTGACTGCTGCGCTTTATGCTGTTTTTTCGCCCTACCGGGTGGCTATCGCCCGGGCTGTAATCGCCCTTGCCCCTGTCACGAACGTCTGCCTTTGTAGCACCATATCGGCTTGTAGCGTCGGTGGGAAGGCCAGAGGCAGGCACGCCCCTTCACGATCAGCGGAATTCGCCCCAAAGGCCCCCTTTCAGAATCACAGTCCGCCCGCTATGGCGGCGAGGTCGGAGGAGTGGCGGAGTGGTTTATCGCACCGGTCTTGAAAACCGACGTAGGGGAAACTCTACCGTGGGTTCAAATCCCACCTCCTCCGCCACCAACCCCTTGGTTTCTGGTCTCTTTCGGTTTCCTTGGGAGAAAAACTGGTGCTTCCGGGGGTTAAGTCGGTCTTGATTTCGCGGAGAGGTCTCTGCGGGCCGGTGGGACCCTCATTTCTGCCTGGCGTCTCCGCGCGGTCCACAGCCGGTTCGGTTTGCCGTCGCGTAGCAACATCAGAAAAACTTTGGGACGCGCAAGATTCGCAGCGTTTCGATGCATGAGTGTCGGTCCGGCTCAGTCGGCCGGATAGCTGTTCTAAGCCAAAAATGTGAGCAAGTTCAATGGTCTCTGCAGGATTTGGACCCGAAATTATGCCGTACTTCCCGAGACTTAGCAAAGAAGCCGAGCTTCATTGTTCGACTACATCTTTCTTCGCCACTCATGTTTGTTACTTAATGAAAATACGGGACATTGCGGTCGTCGACATATTTGGAATGCAATTCTTTGTCAGATGCTGAAGGAGTTGCAGGTACTGTCAAGCCTTCTGGACCAAAGTTCGTGTCACTCACGTTGTGCCTTCCCTAAGTTCCGATTTAGCTGTTTTTTCGGCGTGATTTCTGGCTGAAATCCATATTCAAAACCTCAGGAAGCAGGACCCGAACCCTTAGTCCCCCAAGCAGGCCTGAGGTTTCCAGAACCATCGTGGCGTCATAGGCATGCAAGAGGTCCGTGACGATTGCGAGGCCAAGTCCGGTGCCTGATATGGAGGTGTCCAGCCGTGCCCCGGACTGTATCGCCCTGTCCCGGTCAGATGCCGCGATCCCCGGTCCGTCATCCTCGACCAGGATTTCGATCCCTTCGGGAAGCCTCCGTGCCGTCAAGGCGACCGAGGTTTTGCACCATTTCAACGCGTTATCGAGCAGGTTGCCCAGGACCTCCTCCACGTCTTGTGCATCCATGCGGATGTGAAGGTTGGCATCACAGCGGGTGGTGAACTGTTTGCCGTCCCTGCTGGCCATGGCGCTGAACAACCTGGAAAGACGGTTCAGTGAATTGGTGAGATCGGCACGCGCCAAGGTCGGCTCTCCGGTATTGCTGCTGCGAATGCGGGCAAGCGACCTTGCGACTTGCGCATCGATCCGTTGCAAGGCATCCAGCGCTTGGCTCATGTCATGGCCCTGCTCGGCCAGTGACGCGAGTTCATTGCGCAAGATCGCGCTTGGTGTCTTCAGGGCGTGGGCAAGATCGGCAGCCTGCCGACGCGACCGGCTGACCATTTCCCGATTGCGATGGAGAAGCGCGTTTATGTCGGTGACGAGAGGAGCAACCTCCTCCGGATAGTCGCTGGCGATCAGTTCTTCGTCCGTCACCCATCGCTTGGACACGTCTTTGCGCAGCTTGTCCAGCGGACGGACAATCGCGGCCGTCTGAAGCAGCACGCTGGAAAGACTGAGGGCCGCTACCAGGGCGAAGGCGGCAAGCAGACTGCGGCGGATGTCTGTCCGTGCGGCGGTCAACTCCGATTGGCTTTCGGCCACGGTCACTTTCCAGGTGCGGCCATCCTCCAGCGTGATGCGTTGCGAGGCGCTGCGCAGGTCTTCGCCGTCACGGGTCACCGCATCCGCCAGCGTCAGGCCATCCGTCCATGTCCCGGGGTCGGGCAAAGTGCCATCCAGAAGGGAAGCGGACGTGTAAAGTGCCGCATCCGGCCCCGCCACCTGCCAGTATCGACCGGAGTTGGGTGTCTGATAGACGGGATCGAAGATCAAATCGCCCAGGCTTTCCGGCGCGTCGGCGGTGGAGTTGAGGGCGATGACAATTTGGGTGTGACGTTCGGCCAGGGCTTGGTCAAACCTTTGAAGCGCCCATTGATCCAGAAACGAGTAGAAAAGCAAAGTCCCGGCGAAGATGGTGATCAGCGCCGTCAGGCCGCCGCTGATCCAGGCCCGCTTTCGCAATGACAGCATCAGGGCGCTTCGATCATGTATCCGCGACCGCGCGCCGTCTGGATCAGATCCGCCCCAAGCTTGTTGCGCAACCTGTTGATGAACACGGCGATCGTGTTGGAGTCCCTGTCCGCATCGTA
>JANPJU010000065.1:0-48680 GCA_031425675.1 Paracoccaceae bacterium
ACCGGCCTTGCCGCGGATTACCCGATCATCAGCATCGAAGACGGCTGTTCGGAAGACGACTGGGCGGGCTGGAAGTTGCTGACCGACACTTTGGGGTCGAAGATCCAGCTGGTGGGGGATGACCTCTTTGTGACCAACCCCAAGCGTCTGGCCGAAGGGATCAAGACTGGTTGCGCCAATTCGATGCTGGTGAAGGTCAACCAGATCGGCACCCTTACCGAAACGCTGCAGGCCGTCGATATGGCCCACCGCGCAGGCTATACCAACGTGATGAGCCACCGGTCGGGCGAGACCGAGGATTACACGATTGCCGACCTGTCGGTGGCCACCAACTGCGGCCAGATCAAGACCGGGTCGCTGTCGCGCTCCGACCGGTTGGCGAAATACAACCAGCTGATCCGGATCGAGGAAATGCTGGGCGAGACGGCGGAATATGCCGGGCGGTCCGTGCTCAGGGCCTGACGGTCGGCGCCGGAGCTTTCAAAAACTCCGGACGAATTTCTTCAAAGAAATCGGCGGGCGCCAGCGGGCGCCCGTTTGCTTTTTGCCAAGGGCATGTCAGCAAGGGGCATGCTGATCCTGCTGAACAAACCCTATGACACACTGTGCCAGTTCACCGATGGTGACGGGCGGCAAACGCTTGCGGACTTTTTGCCGGTCAAGGATGTCTACCCTGCAGGGCGGTTGGACCGGGATTCTGAGGGGTTGGTGGTGCTGACCGATGACGGGGCATTGCAGGCTCGGATTGCGGACCCTCGGTTCAAGCTGGAGAAGACGTATGTCGCGCAGGTCGAAGGGATCGTGTCGCAAGATGCATTGGCGCTGCTTTCGGCCGGCGTGACGTTGAACGACGGCCCGACCCTTCCGTCCAGGGCGAAGGTGGTTGCAGAGCCGGAGTGGCTTTGGCCCCGGACCCCGCCGATCCGGGTCCGAAAGTCGGTGCCGGACGGGTGGATTGAACTGACGATCCGCGAGGGGCGGAACCGGCAGGTGCGGCGGATGTGTGCGGCGGTGGGGCTGCCTTGCCTGCGGCTGATCCGCTGGCGGGTCGGCGACTGGACGCTGGACGGCCTCGCGCCGGGGCAATGGAGCCTGGCATGAGCGCCGAAGAGATTATCCGCGCGCTTGACTTGCAGCCGCATCCCGAGGGTGGGTGGTACCGGCAGACCTGGGCAGGTCCGGAGGTTCAGGGACGGGCAAGCGGGACGGCAATCCTGTTCCTTCTTAGCGCTGGGGAACGCAGCCATTGGCACCGGGTGGACGCCGACGAGATCTGGCTGTAGCATGCGGGTGCGCCAATCGTCCTGTCCATGGGCCAAACCGCTGCACAAGACCACCTTCTGGGTCCCGATGTGCTGGACGATCAGCTTGTGCAGGCGATCGTGCCAGCGGGCTGGTGGCAGGCGGTGCGGTCAACCGGGGAATGGTCATTGGTCAGCTGCACGGTATCACCGGGGTTTCGGTTCGAGGGATTTGACCTTGCCCCGCCGGGATGGGAGTTGCCGACAGCATGACCGACCACCAAACGTTTCCCGGAACTGTGCCCGCCGCCCTGCGCGAGGCGCTGGTGATGCGGTCCGATGGGCCGGGCCTGCGGCGTCTGGCAGGGCACGTCGGGGCGATTCTGGCCGTCGGCAGTCTGCTCGTGGCGAATGTGCCGGGCTGGTGGGCGCTTTTGCCGGTGCAAGGCGTGCTGATCGTCTTTCTGTTCACGCTGGAGCATGAGGCGACGCACCGCACCCCTTTCCGTACGGTCTGGCTGAACGATGCTGCCGGGCGGGCTGCGGGATTTCTGCTGCTTCTGCCGTTTGAATGGTTTCGCTATTTTCACCTCGCACACCATCGCTGGACCAACATCGAGGGCAAGGATCCCGAGCTTGCCGGCAAGCCGATCCTGACCGCGCGCGACTGGGTCTGGCATGTGTCGGGTGTGCCCTATTGGGCTTCAGAGGTGCGGCTGATGCTGGCGCTGGTTTCGGGCCGTGTCAGGGACGAAGTTCTGCCCGAAAGCGCCCGCCCCCGCGCGGTGCGTGAGGCGCGCATCATGGCGGCGGGCTATGCTGTGGTGGCACTGACCTTGCTGTGGTCGACAGTCCTTCTGTGGGTCTGGATCGTGCCGGTGCTGCTGGGCCAGCCAGCCTTGCGGCTTTATCTGCTGGCCGAACATGGCGACTGCCCGCGTGTGGCAAACCTGTTTGAAAACACCAGGACCACCTTTACCAACCGGCTGGTGCGGTGGCTGGCGTGGAACATGCCCTATCATGTGGAGCATCACATCTGGCCCGCCGTTCCCTTTCACCGGTTGCCCGAGGTGCACGGGCTTGTCAGAACCGAGTTGCAGGTGACCGCCGAAGGCTATGGGGCGTTCACCAAGGGCTATCTGGAGCGGCGGCGACAGAATTGAGCGGCATGCCGCCGCCTTGGCTTTGCCGGTATGCGGGCCTGGCAGTTTTCGCATTTCCGACCGCTGGTGAGCGCCACATGAGGGGGAGCCTCCGGCGGGAGTATTTGGAAAAAGAGCAATTGCCGGGGAGGTACAGGAATTGTGCGGGGCACAAGATTGGCGTGGTGGGGTTGGCCGGGTTTCGCTAGGTCGTGCACATGAATGATGCCCAGAACCTTGGCCAGACACCCGCCCAACCCCCTGCCCCGGCAACCCCGAACGAAGACAGCCTGTCGGGCTTTCTGTTCGCGCTGACGGCGTACCTGCTGTGGGGGTTCCTGCCGCTTTACATGAAGGCGATGTCGCATATTCCGCCGGTCGAAGTGATCGCGCATCGGGTGGTCTGGTCGGTTCCGGTGGCGCTTTTGGTGCTGTGGGTGCTTGGGCGGACGGGAGATCTGCGCACGGCCTTCCGGTCGCCCCGGATGCTGGCGATGGGGGCAGTCACGGCGGCGCTGATAAGTGTGAACTGGGGGATATACGTCTGGGCCATCGGGTCTGGGCACACACTGGACGCCGCGCTGGGGTACTATATCAACCCGCTGTTTTCGATTTTCCTCGGCGCGCTGTTGTTGCGTGAGCGGATCGGCGCATGGCAAGCGGTGGCGATTGCCATGGCCGTTGTGGCGGTCGCGATCCTGACCTGGGACGCAGGGCGGCTGCCGGTGGTGGCGCTGGCGCTGACGGTAAGCTGGGGGTTCTATGCTTTTCTGAAGAAGTGGCTGCCGATTGGCCCCAATCAGGGCTTTGCGCTTGAAGTGCTTATCCTGCTGCCTTTGGCGCTGGGCTACATGGTCTGGTTGTGGGGCTCGGGGGGTGGGCATTTCCTGAAAGGAGTGGCCTGGGACAACACGCTGCTGATCGGCTGCGGCATCGTCACAGCGGGGCCGTTGATGATTTATGCCAACGGAGCCAAGCGGTTGCGGCTGTCCACCATCGCGATCATGCAGTACATCGCGCCGACGATGATCTTCCTCACGGCGGTCTTCGTCTTTGATGAGCCGTTCAGCAAGGTAAAGCTGATGGCCTTCGGGCTGATCTGGGCGGCGCTGGTGGTGTACTCGATCCCGCTCGTCTCAGCCCAGTTCCGGGCCCGGGTCTAAGGGTCTGGCCGGCTGATCTGCCCGCCGCCCACGAGGGCTGGTGTGCCGGTGGTGCCGGGAGCTGAGGTCGCCATCTTGCGCAGCACGCGCACGGCAAGAAAGGCGAAGGCCTGCGCCTCAACCATGTCGCCATCAAGGCCAACCGCTTCAACCGGGTCGATGGTCGAAGGGATGCGGCGGCGCAACTCGGCCATCAGGGTAGGATTGTGCCGCCCGCCACCCGTGACCAGGATGCGCGACACCGGGGCGGGAAAGTGGATTTGCCCTGCAGCCACCGCAGTGGCGGCAATGGCGGTCAACGTTGCGGCGGCGTCGGCATCCGGCATCAGGTCAAGATACTCAAGCAGCCCCGCGAAATCATTGCGATCCAAGGACTTGGGCGGTACAAGGTCGAACCACGGGTCGGTCATGACCGTGGCCACAAAATCTTCGTCGACAACGCCTTGCGCGGCCAGTGCACCGCCCCTGTCCTGCGACAGGCCGAGGCGGGCGCGCATCAGGTCATTCAAGGGGGCGTTGGCGGGACCGGTGTCAAACGCGAACAGCGCGCCGGGGGTTTCGGGCCCCTTGGCACGCGGATCGACCCATGTCAGGTTTCCGACGCCGCCAAGGTTGAGGAACGCCACCGGTTCGGTCGCGCCGATATGACGGGCAAGGGCAAAGTGGTAAAACGGTGCCAAGGGCGCGCCCTGCCCGCCCATCGTCACATCGGCCGACCGGAAATCCCACACGGTGGGCAGATCAAGAACCTGCGCCAGCACAGCGCCGTTGCCGCATTGATGGGTCCCGCGTTCCGCCGGGGCATGGGCAAGGGTCTGGCCATGAAAGCCCAGAACATCCGCGCCGGTGAAGCGGGAAAGTACTTCGACATGCGCGGTTTCCACCACCTCGGCGGCGGCGGCGACAGCGGCGTCACCGGGCCATTGGCCAAGGGCCGCGCGCAGGGTTTCCTGTTCCCCACCCGTGTAGGGCCGAAACGCCGAGGGCCCGAAACTGCTGATCGTGATGCCATCCGTCAGGACCATCGCCGCGTCCACCCCGTCAAGCGAAGTGCCCGACATGGCGCCAAGCGCCCAGATCGGCCCATCTTTGACCATGGCCTTCCGCATCTTCCCTTGGCCCCGCAGCAAAGCTATACCGCGCGCATCCTAGACCGAGGTCGCCATGCACTACCATCCGAAATCTGACTTCATGGGCGTGATGTTCGAGCGCGGCTTTGTTGCCGATTGCACGGATTATCAGGCGCTTGACGAGGCATTGGTGAAGGGAGTGGTGCCTGGATACATCGGGTTTGATGCCACGGCGACAAGTCTGCATGTCGGCAGCCTGATCCAGATCATGATGCTGCGCTGGCTGCAGAAATGCGGCGGCAAGCCGATCGTGCTGATGGGCGGGGGCACGACCAAGATCGGCGACCCCAGTTTCCGGGCCGAAGAGCGCCCGCTGCTGACCGACGCCCAGATCAACAGCAACATCGACGGCATCAAGCGGGCCTTTGCGCCCTATGTGACGTTTGGGGACGGGGCGACCGACGCCGTCATGGTGAACAACGCCGAATGGTTGGATGCGCTGAACTACATCGGGTTCCTGCGCGACATCGGGCGTCATTTCAGCGTCAACCGGATGCTGTCGTTTGAAAGCGTGAAATCCCGGCTGGACCGCGAACAATCGCTGTCCTTTCTGGAATTCAACTACATGATCCTGCAAGCCTATGATTTTCTTGAGCTTCACCGCCGCTATGGCTGTCTTCTGCAGATGGGCGGCAGCGATCAGTGGGGCAACATCGTCAACGGCGTAGACCTGACGCGCCGCGTGATCGGAAACGATGGCAAAGGCGAGGTGTTTGGCCTGACCTCACACCTGCTGACCACGTCGGATGGCAAGAAGATGGGCAAGACCGCCGGTGGTGCGGTCTGGTTGAACGCCGAAATGTTCAGCGCGTATGAGTTCTGGCAGTATTGGCGCAACGTGACGGATGCCGATGTAGGCCGGTTCCTGAAGCTGTACACCGATCTGCCGGTGGCGGAATGTGACCGTCTGGGCGCCCTTGGCGGCGCGGAAATCAACGGCGCAAAGATCGTGCTGGCCAATGCCGTCACCACGCTTCTGCACGGTGCCGAGGCCGCGGCCGCAGCCGAAGCGACGGCGCGAGAAGTGTTTGAAAAAGGCGGGATCGGCGACGATCTACCCACCGTGACGCTTGAGCCGGGCGAACTTGCCGATGGCGTTGGGATCGTGCAACTGTTCGTGCGGGCCGGTCTTGCGGCCAGCGGCAAGGACGCAAAGCGGCTGATTCAGGAAGGCGGTGCGAAGGTGAATGACGAGATCATCACCGATGTTGGCTTGCGCTATGGCGCGGGGCATCTGGCCGAGCCGCTGAAACTGACCGCCGGCAAAAAGCGTCACGCGCTGGTTGTGCTGGGGTGAGACGGGCCAGTGGAGGAAGGGAACTTTATCCCTGTCCCCGGGTTTCCCCGTCCTAACCGGATGGGAGATAGGAATGCCGACACCTCAGGAACTGGAAGCGAAACTTTGGACGGGCCTGCGCACGGAACGGACCGTGATGCTGGAGCGGGACAGTCACGGGTCCGATCGGCACGGGACTGATGGGTCGGACGATCCGGCGGCGACTGCGCGTCGCGGGCAGATCACGGCTGATGCGGTCGGCAAGCCGCCCGGACACAGCGAAGGCACCGCGCGGCCAATGACGGCGATGATTGACGGTGATCACGATAGCGGGCCGCTGTGGTTCTTCACCAGCAAAAGCAGCGGTCTGGTGCTGGCTGGCCCCGGCCCCGCGACGGCGACCTTCATTGCAAAGGGCCATGACCTTTTTGCGCGGATCGAAGGACATCTGACTGAAGCGACCGACCCTGTGATGATCGAAAGGCTTTGGAACCCCTTTGTCGCCGCCTGGTATGACGGGAAGGATGACCCCGACATCGCCCTGCTGCGCATGGATCTGGACAGCGCCGAGATCTGGGAAAACGCTTCAAGCCTGATGGCGGGACTCAAGGCGCTGTTTGGCGCCAAGCCGCAGGAAGACTATCGTGACAAGACTGCAGAGGTCGATCTGCAGTAAAGGAAAAGGGGGCCGGTTGGCCCCCTTTTCGACTATTGAACCGTGACCTTCGTCATCACGTCAGGGGTGGCCGGCGGCTCACCGCGTTGAATCGTATCGACGATTTCCATCCCCGAGATCACGTTGCCGACAATGGTGTATTGGCCGTCCAGAAACTCACCCGGTGCAAACATGATGAAGAACTGGCTGTTGGCGCTGTCGGGATCGTTGGAGCGTGCCATGCCGACCACGCCGCGCTGGAACGACAGGTCATTCGTGAACTCGGCCGGGATGTTCGACAGGGTTGAACCGCCCATGCCCGCCATCGACAGGTCCGCCCCGGCCTTTCCGTTCGACACGTCACCGGTCTGGGCCATGAAACCGTCAATCACGCGGTGGAACACCACGTTGTCATAGGCACCTTCCGTGGCCAGCGCGGTGATCTGGGCCACGTGCAGCGGTGCGACGTCCGGCAGCAGGTCGATGACCACGGTGCCATTGGCGGTGCCGGCCACCTCGATCACGAGGTTCGGGCCGGGGCCGTCAGTGACGTCTTGCGCCTGGGCGGACTGGCTGAGGCCGTAGCCCCCGACAATGGCCAGACCGGCGGCAAAAATCCCTGCCGCGAGGAAATTGTCAGACCTGGACATCGGCGGCCACCCTGACTGTGATCATGCGGTCGGGGTTTGCCGGAGGCTCACCCTTGGCGATCTTGTCGACATGCTCCATCCCCGAGATCACCCGGCCATAGACGGTGTATTGGCCGTTCAGAAAGCTGTTGTCATTGAAGTTGATGAAGAATTGGCTGTTGGCCGAATTCGGGCTTTGCGACCTTGCGGCACCAATGGTCCCACGGTCGTGCGGCAGTTTTGAAAACTCGGCCGGAAGGTCGGGATACTTGGACCCGCCTGTGCCGGCGCGGCGCGCGTTGTAATTCGGGCTTTCCATGTTCGCGTTTTCCACATCGCCGGTCTGGGCCATGAAGCCGCCGATCACGCGGTGGAACGCCACGTTGTCATAGGCTTTTTCCCGCGCCAGCTGCTTCATGCGATCTGCGTGCTTTGGGGCCACGTCGGCCAGAAGTTCGATCACCACTTCGCCGTCCTTCAGCGTCAGGATGATGGTGTTCTCGGGGTCCTTGATGTCGGGCATTGTGCCTCTCCCACGGTTTCGGTCGGGCGGGACCGTAATGGCGGCTTCCGCCCAAGGGAAGGGCAAAGCGATGGAAGCGGTTGACGGGCGCGTGATCTGCGGGCCTAAAGCGGGCAGACCCTTATGATGGAGACTCCGATGCCCTGGAAAACGCTGGATGACGTGGCGCTGGCCGGCAAGGTGGTGCTGGTGCGCGTGGATATCAACGTGCCGATGGAGGGCGGGCGGGTGACCGACATGACCCGGATCGACAAGATCAGGCGAACGGTCGAGGACATCATCGCCAAGGGCGGAAAAGTTGTATTGCTTGCACATTTCGACCGGCCAAAGGGCAAGGTGGTGCCGGAGATGAGCCTTGGGCATCTGGTTTCACCGCTGGCAGAATCACTCGGCCGCAAGGTGATTTTCGCGGCGGAGTGCACGGGCGACGTGGCTGCAGCGGCAATTGCAAAGGCAGCATCGGGCGAAGTGGTGTTACTGGAAAACACTCGGTTCCAGCCGGGTGAGGAAAAGAACGACCCCGCGCTTGCCAAGGCGATGGCGGCGCTGGGGGATGTGTTCGTGAACGACGCCTTTTCCGCCGCGCACCGGGCGCATGCGTCCACCGAAGGGCTGGCACGGCTGCTGCCAGCCGCTGCCGGGCGGTTGATGGAGGCGGAGTTGCGCGCGCTTGAGGCGGCCCTGGGCGCGCCAGAGCGGCCTGTGGTGGCCGTGGTGGGCGGGGCGAAGGTGTCGACCAAGATCGAGCTTCTGGCAAACCTGGTGACCAAGGTTGACCATCTGGTGATCGGCGGGGGCATGGCGAACACGTTCCTTGTCGCCGAAGGGATTGAGGTCGGCAAATCGCTGGCAGAGCGCGACATGGCCGAAACCGCGCGGGAAATCCGGCTTCGGGCGCAGAAGGCGGGCTGCCAGATTCATCTGCCGGTCGATATTGTGGTCGCGCGAGAGTTCAAGGCCGGGGCCGAAAGTCAGACCCTGCCCGTGCGTGAATGCCCGCCCGATGCGATGATCCTCGATGCCGGGCCAAAGACGGTGGCGGCGCTGGAGGCGGTGTTCGCATCGGCCAAGACCTTGATCTGGAACGGACCTTTGGGCGCGTTCGAGATTGAGCCCTTCAACATGGCCACCAATGCGGCAGCCCTTGCGGCAGCGCGGTTGACCAAGGCCGGTGGCCTGATCTCTGTCGCCGGGGGGGGCGATACGGTGGCCGCGCTGAACGCGGCGGGGGCGGCGGAGGATTTCACCTTCATCTCCACCGCCGGGGGGGCGTTTCTGGAATGGATGGAGGGCAAGGAATTGCCCGGCGTCCAGGCCCTGATGGGTTGAGCGGCAAGGCCCCAAAGGCTATGGCTTGGGAAACCAGTGGGAGACGGACATGGCGAACGTGAAAATGACCGATCAGGTGCGCAATGGCCGGGGCTTCATTGCCGCCCTTGACCAGTCGGGCGGATCAACCCCCAAGGCCTTGAAACTGTATGGGGTTTCGGAAAGCGAATACTCGGGCGAAGACCAGATGTACGACATGATCCACGCGATGCGGGCGCGGATCATCAAATCCCCCGCCTTTACCGGCGACAAGGTCGTGGGCGCGATCCTGTTCGAGCAGACGATGGACCGGGTGATCGACGGTATCCCGACGGCCACCTACCTGTGGGACAAGCGCGGCGTTGTGCCTTTTCTCAAGATTGACAAAGGGTTGGAGGCGGAAGCCGACGGCGTGCAGCTGATGAAACCGATCCCCGGCCTTGACGCACTTTTGGACCGGGCGGCGAAGGCGGGGATTTACGGCACCAAGGAACGGTCGGTGGTCAATGCCGCCAACGCCAAGGGGATTGCAGCGATCGTGGCGCAACAGTTTGACATCGGGTGGCAGGTCGCGGCGCATGGGCTGATGCCGATATTGGAGCCGGAGGTGACGATCTCCATCACCGACAAGGCAGAGGCCGAGGCGCTGTTGCAGGAGGAGATTCTCAAGCATCTTGAAGGGCTTGATGGGCAGTTCATGCTCAAGCTTTCGCTGCCGACCGTGGCGGATTTCTATCAGCCGCTGGTCAGGCATCCCAAGGTGTTGAAGGTTGTGGCGCTGTCGGGGGGCCATGCCCGTGACAAGGCGAACGAGATCCTGGCGCAGAACCACGGGATCATCGCCAGCTTCAGCCGCGCGCTGAGCGAGGGGTTGAGCGCGCAGCAGACCGAGGCGGAGTTCGATGCGGTGCTGAAAGGCGCGGTGGACAGCATCCATGCGGCATCCATCACCTGAACCGGCAAGGTGGCCAAGTCTTTGAGGCGTGGTCATTTTCGGGATTCACAAGCGCGCCTTGCTGTGCCATGATTCGCCCAGGGGCCCCGATGAAGAGGGTTCTTGAGGCAAACATGAGCACTGCACAGTCGAGAACAGAGGCACGGCGCGGGCTGGGGGGATTGGCCTACCTCGCGATTGCCTTTGCGCTGGGGGTCTATTTCACTTTCGCCGCTGTGCAGGGCGACTATGGCATGTTCCGCCGTGTGGCAATTGACGCCGAAGCCGAAACCCTTGCCGCCGAGCGGGACCATCTGGCCAGTGAGTTGGCAGAAATGCAGAACCTGACGCTGCGGCTGTCGGACAACTTTCTTGACCTTGATCTTCTGGATCAGCAAACCCGTGATGTGCTTGGCTACATGCGTGCGGATGAAATCGCGATCCGCTGAACGCCTGAGAGCTGCGCATCAACAGCCTGGTCTGGCAGGGTTTTAGCTATCTTGCCTGCATCTTCCCTTTGTCTTCTTTCCGTCTCTACGCGCGTAGTGGCGCAAGGATGTTAACCTTTGTCCCGCGCGGCCCAGCCCATTGCGCCGCGCATAGGCGTATTCCCGCAGCGCATGACCGGGCCGGAATTTTGCTTTGACCCAATAAACACCGATGCTGTAAGCATAGTTTAACGCTAAACCATTCCAAGCCCCCTGGGAGGAGCCCCGATGGCCAAGAAGCCGGACGCGAGACCGAACGTCTCGAAAGACGAGCTGTTGAAGTATTACCGCGAGATGCTGCTGATCCGCCGGTTCGAGGAAAAGGCGGGCCAGCTGTATGGCATGGGTCTGATCGGGGGGTTCTGCCACCTGTATATCGGACAAGAGGCGGTGGTCGTGGGCCTTGAGGCTGCAACCAAGGAAGGCGACAAGCGCGTCACCAGCTACCGCGACCACGGCCACATGCTGGCCTGCGGGATGGACCCCAAGGGGGTCATGGCCGAACTGACCGGGCGGATTGGGGGCTACTCCAAGGGCAAGGGCGGGTCGATGCACATGTTCTCGAAAGAGAAACATTTCTACGGCGGGCACGGGATTGTGGGCGCGCAGGTGCCATTGGGGGCCGGGTTGGCCTTTGCGGACAAGTATCTGGGCAATGACAATGTGACCTTCACCTATTTCGGCGACGGCGCGGCGAACCAGGGCCAGGTCTATGAGACCTACAACATGGCCGAGCTTTGGCAGTTGCCGGTGATTTTCGTCATTGAAAACAATGGCTATGCGATGGGGACCAGTGTGAAACGGTCCACCAAATCCACCACCTATTTCGGGCGCGGGCTGGCGTATGGCATTCCGGGCGAACAGGTTGATGGCATGGACGTGCTGGCGGTGAAGGCCGCGGGCGAAAAGGCCATCGCGCACTGCCGGGCGGGGAATGGCCCCTACATTCTGGAAATGATGACCTACCGCTATCGCGGCCATTCGATGTCGGACCCGGCGAAATACCGGACCCGCGAGGAAGTGGAAAAGATCCGCACCGAAAAGGACTGCATCGAGCATGTTCGCGACCTGCTGTTGCAGGCGGGGCTGGCGTCAGACGAGGATCTGAAAGCCATCGACAAGGAGATCAAGGCCACCGTCAACGAGGCGGCCGAGTTCTCCAAAGAAAGCCCGGAGCCGGACCTGTCCGAGCTTTGGACCGACATTTACGCCTGAGGGAGGGGAAATCATGGCGACGGAAATTCTGATGCCCGCGCTTTCTCCGACCATGGAGGAAGGCACGCTGGCCAAATGGCTGGTGAAAGAGGGCGATACGGTGAAGTCAGGGCAGATCCTGGCCGAGATCGAGACCGACAAGGCCACGATGGAGTTCGAGGCGGTTGATGAAGGCGTGGTCGGCAAGCTGCTGGTCGCGGAAGGCACGGCAGGCGTGAAGGTGAACACGCCGATTGCAGTGATGGTGGATGAGGGCGAAACCGTCAGCGACGCGCCGAAACCGGCGGTCGTGGCGGCTGTGGCTGCGGTTGAGGCCCCGGTTGCGGTTGCGGCCCCTGCCGTGGTTGCGGCCCCTGCCGTGGTTGCGGCCCCTGCCCCCGTGGCGGCCAAGGGATGGCCGCACAGCGACCTGCCCGAAGGCCCGACCAAGACGATGACGGTGCGGGAAGCGCTGCGCGAGGCGATGGCCGAAGAAATGCGCGCCGATCCGACGGTATTCCTGATGGGCGAAGAGGTGGGCGAGTATCAGGGGGCCTACAAGATCAGCCAGGGTTTGCTGGACGAGTTCGGCCCGCGCCGGGTGGTGGATACGCCGATCACCGAGATGGGCTTTGCCGGAATCGGGGTTGGCGCGTCCTGGGGTGGGTTGAAGCCGATCGTGGAGTTCATGACGTTCAACTTCTCATTGCAAGCCATTGACCACATTCTGAATTCGGCGGCCAAGACGCTGTACATGTCGGGCGGACAGATGGGGTCACCCATGGTGTTCCGTGGCCCGAATGGCGCGGCGGCGCGGGTTGGGGCGCAGCACAGCCAGGACTTTTCGGCCTGGTATGCCGCGATTCCGGGCCTCAGGGTCTGTATTCCGTATTCGGCGGCGGACGCGAAAGGGTTGCTGAAATCGGCGATCCGCGATCCGAACCCGGTGGTGTTTCTGGAAAACGAGATCATGTACGGGCGGTCCTTCGAGGTGCCGGTCGATCCTGATTTCACGGTGCCGTTCGGCAAGGCCAGCATCCTGCGCGAGGGCGCGGATGTGACGGTTGTCAGCTTCGGCATCGGCTGCGCGCATGCGCTGGCGGCGGCGGAAGAGCTGGCGAAAGACGGGATCAGCGCCGAGGTGATCAACCTGCGCACCCTGCGGCCCATCGACTATGACACGGTGCTGGCGAGTGTGATGAAGACCAACCGCTGTGTGACGGTGGAAGAGGGCTTTCCGGTCGGGTCGATCGGCGACCATATCGCCAGCACGATCATGCAGAAGGCGTTTGATCATCTGGATGCTCCGGTCATCACCTGCACGGGCAAGGATGTGCCGATGCCCTATGCCGCGAACCTGGAAAAATTCGCGCTGATCACTCCGGCGGAAATCGTGACCGCCGTCAAATCCGTTTGCTACCGGTAAGGGGGGCACCATGGCTGTTCAGATTCTGATGCCCGCGCTGTCGCCCACGATGGAAGAGGGGACGCTTGCCAAATGGCTGGTCAAGGAGGGGGATGTGGTCAAGTCAGGCCAGATCCTGGCCGAGATCGAGACCGACAAGGCCACGATGGAGTTCGAGGCGGTTGATGAGGGGATCGTCGGGAAACTGCTGATCGCCGAAGGGACTGCCGGCGTGAAGGTCAACACGCCGATTGCGGTGATGGTCGATGAGGGGGAGGATGCTTCGGCGACCGCTCCGACGGCAGCCGCTCCGGTCGCTGCGGCTCCGGTCGCGGTTGTGGCGGAGAGTCGGGCTGAAGCCCGACCTACGGCAGCAGCGCCGGCATCGGGTGGTGCGCGGGTGTTTGCCTCGCCACTGGCGCGGCGGATTGCGGCGGAGAAGGGTTTGGACCTTACCAAGGTTGCAGGGTCAGGTCCGCATGGGCGGATCGTGCGGGCGGATGTCGAAGGGACCCAGCCGGTGGCGGCGGCTTCGGTTGCGGCCCCGGTTGCGGCGGCGGCTGCTGCGCCTGCGGCCCCTGCCCCGGCCAAACCTGCGGCGGCGGCGATGCCGACGGGCATGGCGACCGAGACCGTGCTGAAGATGTACGCGGACCGCCAGTATGAAGAGATTGCGCTGGACGGCATGCGCCGGACCATCGCGGCGCGGCTGACCGAGGCGAAGCAGACCATCCCGCATTTCTACCTTCGGCGCGACGTGCGGCTGGACGCGCTGATGGCGTTCCGCGAAACGCTGAACAAGCAGTTGGAGGGGCGCGGGGTGAAGTTGTCGGTCAACGACTTCATCATCAAGGCCTGCGCCATGGCCTTGCAAGCCGTGCCGAACGCCAATGCCGTCTGGGCAGGCGACCGGATGCTGCGGCTGAAACCGTCGGATGTGGCGGTCGCGGTCGCGGTGGAAGGGGGCCTGTTCACCCCCGTCCTGCGCGATGCCGACAAGAAGTCGCTGAGCGCGTTGTCGGCTGAGATGAAGGATCTGGCGGGGCGGGCGAAGTCCAAAAAGCTGGCACCGCAGGAGTATCAAGGTGGGAGTTTCGCGATTTCCAACCTTGGGATGATGGGGGTCGAAAACTTCGACGCCGTCATCAATCCGCCGCATGGATCAATCCTTGCGGTCGGGGCCGGGATCAAGAAGCCGGTGGTGCTGGCGGATGGAACGATTGGCGTGGCGACCGTGATGTCGATGACGCTGTCGGTGGATCACCGGGTGATCGACGGAGCCTTGGGGGCAGAGTTCCTGAAGGCGATCGTTGAAGGGTTGGAAAACCCGGTGGTCATGCTGGCCTGATCTGTGGAAGCGGGGGGTTTCACACCCCCCGCACCCCCCGTGGGATATTTGGGGAAGAGAAAGCCGGGGCCTTTCGCCACGCCTTCCACCTATCGGGCTTTGAGGGCGGCAATCAGGCGCAGAGAGCGCCGCAGGATCGTGAGAGCGGTGCCACCGATGGTAATCCAGAGTGTGAGTGCCAGAA
The DNA here is from genome assembly GCA_031425675.1 of Paracoccaceae bacterium. Classification (GTDB taxonomy): domain Bacteria; phylum Pseudomonadota; class Alphaproteobacteria; order Rhodobacterales; family Rhodobacteraceae; genus Tabrizicola. The sequence continues at coordinate 14,621 of JANPJU010000065.1, forward strand.
CCCAGTCCGTTGCAAAGATGGCTGCGATGACGGTGCCGATGGTCAGCGCGGCCATGCGGTGCGGCTTGGCCATCGGGCCAGAGAAATCCGGCTGCAAGCCTTCTGCCCGGCCAAGTTCCCGGACATAAGCCGTGGCGATGGCGAGAGCGGCGGCGATGGCGCCAAGCTCGGGCCGGCCAGCGGCGATGCCTGCGCCGAAGAAAAAGAGGAGATCGGAGGCGCGGTCTGGCGCTTCGTTCCAGAAGGGGCCGTCCTTGGTTCCCTGTCCGCCCTCGACCGCGACCATGCCATCGATCAGATTACAGACCAGCCGGGCCTGGATCATGGCGGCGGCAAGGATCAGCAGAAGCGACTGGACAAGGCCGGGCACCAGCGGCGTCAACATGTAGGCCGCAAGGCCGATGGCGGCAAAGCCGACCGAGGCTTGGGAAATCTGGTTGGGCGTAATGCCGCGCTGGACGGCTTTCGTGGCGAGACGTCCGGCCCAAGCCGACTGGCGCGATGCCAAGGGGCGGCGATTGCCGGTGTCGCTCATGTCAGGGACCAGTAGTAGCGGGTGACATGGAAGAAGATCGGGGCGGCAAAGATCACCGAATCCAGCCGGTCGATGAAGCCGCCGTGACCGGCGATGAGGTGACCCCAGTCCTTGACCCCGCGGTCACGCTTGATGGCCGACATGACGAGCCCGCCGAAAAAGCCCATCAGTGTGAGGATCAGGCACATCCCGGCGGCTTGCAGAGGGTTGAATGGCGTCATCCACCACAGCGACGTCCCGACGGCGATAGAGGTAAGCGAGCCGCCGATGAACCCCTCCCACGTCTTCGACGGGGATAGAGTCGGGGCGATCTTGGTGCGGCCGATGAGTTTGCCCCAGACATATTGCATCACGTCGGACAGTTGGACGACGAAGATCAGGTAGGCAATCAGGATGACATTGCGCCCCTCGAACCCCGGGATCTGAAGGTAGAGGAGCGCCGGGACATGGCTGATACAGTAGACGCAGATCATCAGCGCCCATTGCGTTTCCGAAACGCGTACCAGGAAATCCTTGGTACTGCCGCGCAAGGCCGAAAGGACCGGCAGCAGAAGGAAGACGTAGACCGGGACGAAGACCGCATACATGCCGTACCAGTCGATCAGCACGAAGTAATATTGCAAAGGCAGGACGATGAAAAAGCAGGCCGCCAGCGACCAGTGATCGGCCCGGTTGTGGGTGGTCAGGGTGAGGAATTCCCGCAGCGCAGCGAAGGACGCCAATGCAAAAAGCAGTACCACGCCCGGCTTTCCGGCAAGAAAGGCGATGGCCAGCAGGATAACCATCACCCACCAGGCGGCGATTCTGGCGTTCAGGTTCTCAATCACCGGATTGGTGCCTTGCGGCGACAGGCGCCGGCGCAGCACCTCGCCCACGATGGAAGCCAGAACCAGGATGCCGCCGACGCCCGACAAAAGCCAGAGGAGGTGCGGGCTGGTCATGCCTCAGGTTCCGTTTGCAAGTCCAGAAGGGCTGCACGCGCCCGGGCGAGGAAATCTTGCTTCGCCTCATCCGGCTTCACATGCAGGGGGGCCCCGAAGGTAAGGGTGCAGATCAGGGGAACGGGAATAACTTCACCTTTAGGCATAACTTTGTTGAGGTTGGCAATCCAGACGGGGACAAGGTCAACCTCGGGCCGGGCGATGGCAAGGTGATAGAGACCAGACTTGAACGGCAAAAGGTCGGCATCGCTGCAATTGCGCTGACCTTCCGGGAACAGGATCAGGGATGCGCCCTGGTCCAAGGCGTCAACCATCTGCGCAACCGGGTCGGTCGTGCGTGCGTCGGGCCGCCGATCAATCAGAACGGCGTTGAAGACGTCACGTCCGATAAAGCTGCGGAGGGGTGATTTCAGCCAGTAATCCAGCGCGGCCACTGGCCGGGTCTGGCGACGCAGCGGCGCGGGAAGGACCGTCCACAGCAGAACAAAATCCCCGTTGGAGCTATGGTTGCCGAAATAGACGCGCTGGCGCTGCTGAGGTTCGATCCCCTGCCAGATGGCGCGAGGTGCCGTGATGAACCGGGCAAAAACCGATATTGCCTGCCCGGTTGCCCGTGCGGCCAGATAGCGGATGCCTGGGCTCATGCAGGTGCGGTCATTCGGCCTTGAGGATCTGGTCCATTGTAAGGGCCGGTTGCGCGCAGCCAGCCTTGCCGACAACCCGCGCCGGAACGCCCGCAACGGTTGTATTGCGCGGCACATCTTCCAGCACCACCGATCCGGCCGCGATGCGGGAGCAACGACCCACGCTGATGTTGCCAAGAACCTTGGCGCCTGCCCCGATCAGCACACCATCGCCGATCTTCGGGTGACGGTCACCATCTTCTTTGCCGGTGCCGCCAAGGGTTACAGAATGGAGCATCGAGACGTTATCGCCGACAACTGCGGTTTCGCCGATGACGATGGAATGGGCATGGTCGATCATGATGCCCTTGCCAACCTTGGCCGCCGGATGAATATCGACGCCGAATATTTCCGACACCCGCATTTGAACGAAATACGCAAGATCAATGCGTCCGGCTTGCCACAGCCAATGCCCCACGCGGTAGGCCTGAACGGCCTGATATCCCTTGAAGAACAGGATCGGTTGCAGAAACCGGTGGCAGGCCGGGTCACGTTCGTAAACCGCGATCAGATCAGCTCGCGCTGCAGCACCAAGTTCGGGAGCCTGCTCAAACGCCTCGTCCGCAATCTCACGCAGAATCTGTTCGCTCATCTCGCCAGAGGCCAGCTTTAGTGAGAACCTGTAGGCAAGCGCCCGCTCCATCGTTGCGTGGTGCAACAGGCCAGAGTGGATGAGACCGCCCAGCAGCGGTTCAGTGCGGATGGCTTCGACAGCCTCGTCGCACACACGGGACCACACGGGATCGACGGTGGTAAGTTTCGCCCGAGTTTCCAGCATGGTCCAGCCTCCAGTTACAACGAGACATAGCATATCCGACCCGCAGCGCGACAGGCAAAGTTGTGACGCCAGCCATCACCTTTTGGAATGATGCAGCAGGACGTGGCATGCTGCGATCATGGCAGCAAGGAAATCTGGATCAGCGGCCATAGGCTCAGCCGGGGGTGAAAGGCGAAGGCATCGCACCATCAGACTGCCATCGCCAAACACCGGATGAACGATGCCCTGAAAGCGCAAAAGCAGATCGGCCTCATCGACTTCAGCCAGAATACAGGCTGCGGCGGCACTGCGAACTTGCGCAGGAAAAGGCAGAAGTACGCGTGCCAGCAGCAAAAGCTCCGCCCCTGTCGGGTCCCGCATGTCAGGCCGTAAAGTCCAAGGATCTGTAAGGTCCGGCACCATACTGCACTGACAGCTGCGCCACTTCGATGCGGCAAGGCCCGCTTATCGTATCTGCCGCTTTCATCGCCGCAGTATAGACAAACATCGGCTGAGCGGCTGTGTATTCCGCCTTCAGCTGCGCGCCCTGGAAGACCCGCAGCCTATAGGCTTCGGAGTCTTCGCCCAGAGGTACCTCTGTGCTTTGCCACGTGTCCCCATCAATTCTGGTCCGGCGCTTCCAGGTCAGGGTGGAGTCGCCAGCGGTATTTACCGCACCGCGCAAGTGAGCCACCGGATAGGGCCGCAGCCCGGCCCCGTCAAACGCCTCGACCCGCAGTATGGTGTTGACATCATCGAAGCCGCGCGCTGCGGCACCCACGCGGTAGTAACGTGGCAATCCGCGGGCAGAAAGCGCAAGGTCGATCTGACTAAGAGCAAGGTCCAACAAGACCACCGTGCTGCCAATCGGCCAGGCGTCAGGCATCAGGCCATCTGTGCCCAGTTGACCGCGAAGCCGAACTGACAGGTCGAAGACGTCAGGGGCGACGATCTGGGCCTGTGCGAACTGGAAAACTTCCCAGGTTGCGGCGTTTCCGTCGCCGATGGCCATGGCATTTGCACCATTCAGGACAGCAAGTGTGTCGGCAGAGGCAAACTCGCCAGATGCAACTTTCACGCGCAATGGCAATCCACGGTCCCAGATACCAGGCCGCGCCCGGGCAAGAGGCGTCTCTGTCACACCGATCACAGCAGCTGCCGCGACGATCCGGTTGATTTCATACCCGCTGTCCTGACTGGAAGACCAAAGTGCCACGGCGCCCGGCCAGGGATCGCTGGTCACCGCCAGATACGGCGCATGTGGGACTTCGTCGCCCGTCAGAAGTGGCAGATCAAGAAATACCGGGAAAACAGGCAGCGGTGGTGCGTATGGCCTTGTGATGACCGGGTCGGTATTTGTGCAAGGCGCGGCGTAAACTCCCGCTTCCACGCGAACCGTTTCGAGGAGTTGGGCTTCGGTGAGTTCCACCCGGTCAATGCGGTAGCGACCGCCATTCAAGCTGACGACATCCCCTGCCCCAAGCCGCAGCAGTGACTTTGGCAGCGCAAAACGTGCGCCATCGCGCGCAATCCGGGCCTCGGCCAACCAACGAGCGGCAGTCGCCCGGCCCTCCGCTTGCGTCAAAGCAAGCGGCAGATCGCTTTGCGACACACCGCGTGCCTCACTGTCGGGAAACCGGGCTTCGACCGCGCGGATTTCATAGCTTGATTCAGAGTCGACAAAGCCCAAGCGCACTTGCCCGGCCGTCTCTACTTCGGGGGCGCGGCTGGCTTCCAGCCTTCCCTCGATATCTGGGACAATGGCAAGTGCGTCCAGATCAATTTCGCTGGTTGCCAGACCGTCGCGACTGCGGAAGACAAGGCGACCGTCGCGCTCGGCCACGTCAAATCCATATGCGAGAAGTAGCGGCTGCAGGGCTGCACGTGCTGTAGACACATCGGGCTGCACAAAGCCACGCACCAGACCATAAAGCTTCTTTGTATCAATGTTTTGCACGCCAGACTTCGCGCAAATTTCACCCACGACTGCCGGAAGGGGCTGGTTCGTCGCACGACCGTTAAGCCAGTGACCACGACCATAGTTGCCACCGTCATTCCAGACTTCCGTTTGACCGGGAAACTGAGGAAACGGGCGTGCATCCCATGCCCAGACATGTGCGTGATCCAGTTCAACCATCCTGCCGCTGTAAAGCGACGCGGCGGGATTGTTCTGCGGCTTTGACCAGTAGGACGTTACCGCGAGAATATACTGCATCTGAATCAGATCATCCCTGCCACCATTTGACCATTGCGGCAGGTTGGACTCAGAAGACTTTGCGTCAACGAACTTGTTTGGCTGGTTGGTGCCTTTATCCACAGCCGGGCATCCGTACTCCGTGAACCAGATCGGCTTTGACCCCGGAACCCATGCTGTCGGATTGGCTGCACGGACACTGCCCACCCGTTCGTGGTGCAGGTTCGACCACCAGGACTTCAGATCTTTGTAGCGGAAAACCCAAGGTTCGTTGAATTCACCATCCGCAATTGGCAAGCGCCGCTGCGCCAGCGCGCCTTGGGCACTGTCATAGTACCAGTCATATCCCTCACCACCAGCGACGTTCGCCATCAAGTAGTCCAGATTGTAAATCGACCCCCAGCTTGCATCGGCATGGAGTTCGCCATCACGCCAATCTGACAGGGGCATGTAATTGTCGATGCCAACGAAATCGACGTTGCTGTCTGCCCACAGTGGATCAAGGTGGAAATACAGGTTTCCGTCGACCTGATAGCCAAAATACTCTGACCAGTCGGCGGCATAGCTAATCTTTGTCGCTGGCCCGAGGATGGACCTGACATCAGCTGCCAACGCTCGCAGGGCGTCAACTGCGGGAAAACTGTCGGCGGCCCCACGGATCTGGGTCAGTGATCGCATTTCTGACCCGATGCAGAATGCGTCCACACCTCCGGCGGTCGCGCAAAGCCGTGCGTAATGCAAGATGAAGCGTCTGTACCCCCATCCCTGCGGACCAGTATAACTGATCGCCTCGCCTGACACCGTAAAGTCTTCCGGTTGGGCGGTGCCAAAAAATGCCGCCACTTCTGCAGCGGCGGCCCCCGATCTATCCGGTGATCCGTCCGTTCCCGGTGCTGAGGAAAGGGTGATCCGACCACGCCACGGCAGTTTTGGCTGGCTCGTGGCACCCGTCCAAGGATCAGGCAACGTGTTTCCATCCAATTGGTCCATCAAAATGAATGGATAAAAGACCACATCTTTGCCCGATGCGCGGATTGCACGAATGGCCTCGATTACTGAAGCGTCTGCCGGTGTGCCGCCATAGATCGATGCGCCCTCAACCTTCGGAACTTCGACAGCCGCCGCGCGCGCAATACCGCCAGCACGCCAGGGCATTCCAACACCATCGCGCAATGTCTGTTCAACCTTTGGACGCACATCACAGCTTGCACAGCGCAGGTCGTTGCCAAACCAGGACACCACCATCGAAACGGACTGCACAGCTGGAAGCTCTTCTGTCAGCTGTGCAAGGCTTGTTGAAAAATCTGTCAGGCCGGACGGTGAGTGTACGTTTGCGGTGCGGTTGCGGCCCAGGCTTTCGGCATAATGAACCGGCGTCGAGGCAAGACCATACTCCCCGGTGCCCGGTATCAGCGCCACGCCGCGAATGGCCCCGCCAAGGGTTGATGTAAGACCAACGGCTTCGCCTTGTGCGGCGCGGACAACCTCAAAGCTGAACTGCGGAACGCGGTTGCCGTAGGGCGCAAGCTCCAGGTCTTCGATCACGACATAGGAAAGCCCCCGATACGCCGGAGCCCGGCCAATACCCTCGACAGCCTCCATTTTCGGGTCTGGCAACTGGGTTTCGCTGCCGTGATAGACCACAAGGTTCAAATCACTGGGCGAGATTTCGTTGCCATCCGCCCAGATCCGCCCAACGCGCAGGATTTCGCCTTCGCACAGCGCGATCGCCAGACTGATCGAATAGCTATATTCATTCACTTTGGGCTTGGGAGCGCCCTTGCCCGACCGCCGCCGCTGGACCATCTCGTTAAATTCGGTCGCCCAGATTACCTGTCCGCCAATCCGCATTCTCCCCCAAAGCTGACCAATCCCAGCGCCCTCGCTGGCACCCGACAGCCGCAACCGATCAATCCGACCGACATCAACCGGATCGGAACCGGCCCCAAGAAGCCGCTGGTCGATTACCCGCCCCAGTGTGGCACCAATTGCACGCCCGATCACTGCACCTGACAGGCCAAGGACAGTGCCACCGAAGCCGGCGCCAATTGCGGCACCAGCCGCAGAAAGAAGTAGCGTTGCCATTCACATGCGTCCTTCAGGAAAAGCAAAGCGCGCTGCGATACGGCGCTGCCAGGGTTGCGAAAGCGAACTTTCGATCACGCCGTGCCCACTGTAGGAATGAACAAAGCTTCGGATATCGCCGACTTGCGACTGGATCCCAAGGTGTTTGGCAATGCTGCCCTCCCGCATGCGAAACAACAGGACATCGCCTGCCGCCGCATCCGAAATCTGCTTGCGACGCAGCCAAAGATCCGCCACTTCCATCAGCAGCTCTTGTCGCGACGGCTCGGCCCAGTCCTCGGTATAGGGAGGGACAATCAGCGGCTCAGCGCCGTAAAGCGCGCGCCACACGCCGCGCAGCAGGCCAAGACAATCGGTTCCTGCATATTTGACTGACGCTTGATGCAGATAGGGCGTGCCGATCCATTGGCGCGCCTCTGCCACGGCCTGCGCCGCAACCGTCAAAGACCGATCGCCGGCAGACGGGCGCCTCCCGTGCTTGGCCGGTCCGGCAACGGATATGAGGTCAGCCAATCCTCCCCCGGGATATGCGGAAATCCTCGATAATATAGGAAGTTGCCAAACTTCACCCGGCAAGTGGCCGCCGATTTGTCGCAGCCTGCGATCATTCGAAAAATGTCACCAGGCAATACGTCCGCGCCAAGCGATTGCCAGAGTTCGACTTCGCGGCCCACGGACCGTTGCCGATCAGACTTGATAGATGCAACCAGCCCCGCTGCAGCACCGGTCACCATTTCAAAACGGCCATGGTCAAACCATCTGTCATCAAAACCGGCAAGGTCGACAAAGGTGAACGTTTGCGCGCCAACGACAGCCTCAACCGTTCCCTCAAAGAAGAATCCCGGCAATGCCGTGTCAAAGCCGCAGCGCGCATCTCCAAGAACGGCCGAGCATGTTTGCAGGTAGGCGAAGCCTTGCGGACGGTTCAATGCTTCGGTCAGACCACGCAACTCGGCACGAAATGCGCCGCCTGCGCGCAAAATTTCACCGAATGTGCCGCGGAACTGTTCGATCCAATCGGTAGGCGCTGCCCAATTCACCAGATAGGACCGCACTTCGGCGCCATCAAAGCGCCCTGCCAGCAGATCGGCCTCGCGGATCGAGGCGTCATTAAGAGCCCCTGCCGCTTCCGAGTTGTCAACCGCCAGACCAGTGGTTTGCTGAAGAGCACGCGCGGTCATGCCAGTGTCGGCGCTGCAAACCACCCCATCTACCGTCAAATCTTGGTCATGATCGGTAAAGCCCATCAGCACGCCATCCAGCCGGCGCACCGTCCAGGCACGGCAAACGGTTGTCGCGCCGCTTTCCAGATGCGCGTAAAGTGCGTCGCCGCTCATAGCCGCACCTCCACGATCGGCACCGATGGCACATCTCCCGCCTGAAATGACGCAACGGACGTTTGAAGCGCATCCGTGTCAAATCTTACCGGCACGTCGAACTCAAAGCCCGCTTGGACGCGCGCGCCCAAAGCGGGTGGCAAGACAAACGTCACTTCGCCGGTCTCTGGATTGACCGAGTATTCCAGACCTTCGACCTTCGGATCGCCTGCCAGCGCGATCTGAACCGTTCCCGCAACGGGCTTCCGGATAGGCCGAACATAGCTTTGCAGGCCGGACACATAGGTTTTCTGCAATTGGAACAGGATGGTCACACCGTCCCCGATGCCAATGTCCTGATCGTCCGCGCTCACTGTACCCGAAGGCGTGCAGGATTTGTAATCCGACCAATCCCGCCACCGAAAGCCATGCAACTTTCCCGTGCGCGCTTCAAAGAACGCGATCAGCATTTCCAGATCGTCCAGTGACCTCAGTCCCAGACCCGCATCGTATCGGCGGCGCGAATGGGCCCAAGGAGTATTGCGCTCCTCATATCCGTTGGCCAGTGTGACCACTTCGGTCCGGCGCTCGGGGCCTCCGACTGACCCAAAGCTCAGGCTGGCAGGAAAGCGTATTTCGTGAAAGGCCATGATCCGTCCTCACCGGTTGCGTTGGCCGCGCGCCAGTGCGCGGCCGACTTGGGCAGCCACCTGGCTTTGGCTGCGCTGAAAACCCTGAATATCGGGCGTGCTGATGTTCATCACCACGTTCACCGCGCGACCACCGCCAGCCTGCACGCCCAGCCGCCCGTCTGCGCCACGCGCCAAGGGCATGATTGCCTCTGGCCCCGCCTCGCCCATCAAGCCGCGTCCGCCGCGCATCGGAAAGCTGGTCGGGGTCGATACAACCCCGCCTTTGGCAAAGGGCATGACACGGCCCTGGGAAAACGCCCCGCCAGCCGCAAAGGGCATCCCCGCACCCATAAGACCCGAAACGCCTTGTGCCAGCAGCCCGCCAAGCGCACCCGTCACGGGTTTCATCGCGATGGAGTAAACGCTGCCAACGATGGTATTTGCCACCGTCTTCAACGCATCATTCAGCTTCATGCCGTCGAAGATCAGCCCGTCGAACGCTTTGCGCAGACCGCCGCTGATCCCGCTGGACAGCGTGTTCACCTCGCGCCCGGTAAAGACCATCGTCTCGCGCATCCGGGCGAGCTCACCGTCAAACGCCGCCACCATCGACACGGATGACCCCAGCTGCGCCTCAAGCGCCTCCAGCTGCTCCTGCATCGTTCCGATATCCGCCATGGGCCTCATCCTTCCTCATATCGGGAAACGCAGCGGCAAGTTCTGCCAGCCGCGCGCGCGTCAGGGGCGGGACCATCTGTTCCCGCCCCAGCATCAATCGCAATTCAACGGGCGTCAGCCGCCAGAACGCAGCAGGCTCCAACGCCAACCCGTGCAAGCCCGCCTGCATCAGACCGCGCCAGTCGATCCGGGTTTTTGCAAGGCTCACCGGCCCGCTCACGGCTCATCCGGCAGCGAGAATGCCCGCGCCAGCAGTTCTGCCGCTGCCCGTGCCGCCTCGACCGGCCCGCCACCAATCTCCACCGTGCGCAGATCGGCAGCCGTTCCCTGCCAGCCGCCGCCCCGCAAGCCCGCGACGATCAGCGCCAGCACATCGCGCGTGTTGAACCGCTGGCTTTCGAACCGTTCCACCAACTCGACCAGCGACCCGGTCTCCAGCGCATCCTCAAGTTCGGCCAGCGCCCCAAGCGTCAGCTTTGCAACATGACGCTGCCCGTCCAGCAGGATCGCCACTTCGCCCGTCCAAAGGTTCGCCATCACAGCGCCGTAAAGGTCAGCGCCCCGGCTGACGCCATCGACATCTCATAGGTCGCCTCGTCGTTGTGGCTGCCCGCATACTCGATGGACGTGATCTGGAACGCCCCTTCGATCACGCCAAAACTGGGTATGACCACCTGAAAATCCGGGATCTCGCCGTTGAAGAAAACCTGCCGCGCGCGCTCATCGGTGTTCTCGTCTCGAAACACCCCTGAGCCTGAAATTGAGGCCGACCTTACGCCTGCCCCAGCCAAAAGCTCGCGCCAGCCGCCTTCGCTCTCCAGGCTGGTGACATCGACCGATTCCGTGTTGAAGCTGATCCGTGTTGCCCGCAAACCCGCGATGGTCACGAACTGGCCATCCCCCGTCTGGTCGATCTTGATCAGCAAGTCCTTGCCGCTTTGCACAGCCATGTCCGTTCTCCGTCCTCAGATGATTGAAAAGCGCTAAAGCTGAACCCGCGCCCGGAAAGTCAGGTCGATCCGCCGCGACTCGCCCTCAGCTATCCGCCGGGCCGAGGCGCGCAGGAACAACAGCTGCACCAGCGACCCCCGGCTCAGCGTCAACGGCACCCCGATCAGCGCGTCCGAAATGTCAGCCGCGATGGTCTTGATCGGCAGGAACCCGGTTGCATCGGTGATGACACTGATCATCAGCTGATGGTCCGCCCCGGCCCCGCTGCGGTCCGACTGGTCCCGCGCCTCTTCCGGGCCGATCAGCACAAAAGTGCCAGTCGCGTTGGGGGGCACCGCGTCATAGATCGCCACGCCAGCCAAAGCGGGAAACCCGGTCAGCCGTTGAAAGATCGCGGTCTGCAGGGCTGCGGCTGCTGCATAACTCATGTCGCCACCTCCTCGCGGGCAAAACAGGTCAGGAAACGGCCCGAGGCATCAGCCTCCGTCACCGCCAGTATCGGGAACAGCCGTGTGCCTTCACGAAAACGCTGCCCGGCTTTCGGCCGCGACACCGCCCCGCTGGGGGCGGCCCGCACGGTGATCCGGTAGGGCACGGCACCAAGGATCTGCTCTTCCCCCGGCACGTCGCTGCCCGCCCCTGGCCGGACCGCCGCCCAAAGCGCGCCCAGCGCGGCCCAGGTCTCGACGTAGCCGCCTGCGCCATCCGATGCGCGCACCACCCCTTCCAGAACCAGCGTCCGGTTCAGATGCGGAACCGTCATGACCGCCCCCCGCCCAAGATCCGAACAGTGCGCCAGCGTTCAATCAGCGTGACCACGCCAAACGGCAGTCCGGCTGACTGGCTGGCATCGTCATGGCGGTGCTCGTAGAACTCGCTGGCCAGCAGCATCACGGCCTGACGCAGATCCACCGGAATATCCGTCCAGCTGAATCCAAAGCCCGCGTCGAACACGACCTTCACAAATCCATCGGTCGGAATAGTCGGCAACCCAGCACCTTGGCCCATCAACCTTGGCCGGTGCAGGTCAAGGATCAGCCGATAGCTTGTCGCAGCAACCAGCGTTTCCGACCCCGCCGAAGTGACCAGCGTGACACTGACAATCCCCGACACCGGTGAGACAGGCAAAGCCTGCCCATCATCGCGCCAGCACTCCAGCACCCACAGGAACCGGCGGCGAAACAGCATCTTGCCGATCCGCCCTTCGATGGCCGCCATGGCCGCCCGAAGGTAGACCTCGATCAGACCATCCTGCATCCCGTCGTCAGCGAAACCGCTGCCAAGGCGCAGATGGTCCTTGAATTCCTCCACCGGCAGCGCCGCCTGGGGCACCGGGGTTTCCTCGGTCAACATCATGGTCAGAACTCCGCCCGCGTCTGGGGCCTGAAGGAATGTGCAGGCAAAAGCCGTAGGCCCGGCCCCAAGCCAAGGGGGCCGGGCCGATGCGTCACGACACCGCGATCTTCAGTAGTTTGATCGCCGCATAGTCGGTGACGTCGCCGCCCACGCGCTTGTTGGCGTAAAACAGGACGTTCGGCTTGGCCGAGAAGGGGTCGCGCAGAATCCGCAGGTCAGGACGTTCCGCGATAGTGTAGGCGCTGCGGAAATCGCCGAACGCGATGGCATGCGCGTTCGCGGCAATGTCCGGCATGTCCTCGCAGATCAGGACCGGATAACCCATCAGGCGCGCGGGCTCACCCGCCGCGATCCCGTCCAGCCACAAGAAGCGACCATCGGCGTCCTTCATCTTGCGCACCGCGCCCGTGGTCTTGGAGTTCATCACGAATGTCGCATTGGCCCGGTAATCCGCACCCAGCGCATAGACCAGGTTGATGATGCAATCCGCCGGGTTCGTCGCCAGAAAGTCCGCCGCTGCCCCGGTCGGGATGTAGCCGATGTTGCCCCAGGTCCAGGACGAGTTCGCCACTTTCGGCGCCAGCAGGATACCCTTGGGCTTGTCCACGCCGTCCCCGTTGATGAAAGCCGCAGCCTCGGCACGGATGAAGCGGGTGGCGATCTTTTCTGCCAACCAGCCCTCGACGTCAAAGGCACTGTCATCCAGCAATCGCTGCGAGGCTTTGGGCATCGCAGCCAGCTCATGCAGCTTGATCGAGATGCGCTCGATCAGCGGCGTAGCCGTTTCGACGGTCGCTGCCGCTTCGGTCGCCCAGCCCGAGCCGACTTCGCTGCGATCAATCAGCACGTCGAACGAGCTGGCATCGATCTGCACCACATTTGCCACCGACCGCAGCGATGAGGTAGCAAACAGCATCGACCGGATTCGGTCCGCGGTCTGCGGGTCGATCAGATAGCCACCATCGGCCGCAACGGCGGTCGACAGCGCCTTGCCCTCCAGGGTCAGACCCCGCAGACCGTCGTCATCACCCGACCGGAGATAGGCGTTGAAAGCCTTCTGATGCGGGGCTTCCACCTCCGCACGGGCCGAAAGTGCGGGGCGGCCATAGGCCATCGTCTTTGCGTTCAGCATGGTCAGTCGCTCTTCCTGATGTTTCAGCGTGGATTTCACATCGTCCTGAAAGGTGCTGAATTCTTTCAGAAACCCGGCCATGGCGGCCTTTGCCTCCGCAGCCGGCGTTTGGGACGCATTCAGGCTCGGGGGCAAACCTTCCCCGGCCCGAGACTTCATCTCGGTCATAGTCATTCCTCTCAGCTGTGATCGGACGCCGCGCTAAAGCCCGGCCAAACTCCGGCGCGCGTCCTGAAAGACCGCCGCCATGCAGCGCCAGTCATCGTCCATGGCCTCTGCCTTGGCCGCGACCCGCGCCTCGGGAAGCATCGGGAAGGTCACCAGTGACACCTCCCAAAGCTCCAGCTCCGACAACAGGCGATGCCCCTTGCCGTCACGTTCCGCCCTGACCGTCCGATACCCGATGGACAGTCCGTCAATTGCCCCCGCCTGAACCAGGGCCGCCGCCTCGCGGCCTTTCTCGACCTCGGCCAGGATGCGCCCCTTTACCCAAAGGCCCGTCGCATCCTCGCGCACCTCGTCCCAGACGCCGATGGGTTGGGCCGGATCGTGTTGCCACAGCATCTTGACCCGCCCTCCCCGCGCCGCCAGCCGCTTCAGGCTGGCGGCATAAGCGCCCTTCTGCACGACATCGCCCCCCTGATCGGCCTTGCCAAACAGGGACGCATAGCCCGCCACCACATGCCCCTCGGTCACCACCAGACCCGCATCGGGCCGGTGGAACTTGCGCTCGGGTGCGCCGAAATCAATGCTCATCCCCTCACCTCATTGCCGCTTGGATGACCGTTTCGGCCATCTGTGCCATCAGGAACGCCGCCACGCCGTAGACGCCGATCCAGATCCGTTTCTCCAGCCGCTCCAGCGTCGCCTCGATCAGGCCCAACCGGTATTCAAGGCCCGACCAGCGCTCATTGGCGACCCGTTCATTGGCTTCGATCCGCGCAGCGGCGGCGTCGAAACTGTCGTACAGGAACCGCGACCCACCTTCGCTCCGCCGAACGGTCATTCCTCGTCTGCCAATCTGGGCAAACCCAGCAGCATCCGCTTTTCCGCCACCGTCAGGAAATCTGCCGCGCCCACCCGCGCCCATTGCTGGTCCCGCTCCACCGCCAGCGCCGGCACCTGGTCAAGGTCGGGCCGCAGGTCAACTTCGGTTCCGCCAAAGACCGACAGCCAGTGCGCAAGATCGGCCAGCACCTTTTGCGCCAACGGCAGAACCGTCAGCCGGTAGAGCGCCCGGTTCGCCTCTTGATAGTTGGCGTAAGTCGCATCGCCGGGGATCCCCATCAGCATCGGCGGGATACCGAAAGCGATGGCAATCTCGCGCGCCGCCGCTTCCTTGGTCTTCTGAAACTCCATGTCACTGGGCGAGAACCCCATAGGCTTCCAGTCCAGTCCGCCTTCCAGCAGCATCGGTCGCCCGGCGTTGCGGGCACCCTGATGGTGGCTTTCCATCTCGCTCACCAGCCGGTCATACTGGTCTGCGCTCAAGGACGACTGCCCATCCGCCCCCTTATAGACTATCGCCCCCGAAGGCCGCGCCGCATTGTCCAGCAAGGCCTTCGACCAGGCACTCGCACTGGTATGCACGTCAATCGCCGTGGCAGCCGCCTGCAAGGGAGAGAACCCATAGTGGTCATCCTGCGGATGAAAGCTGCGCAAATGGCAGATGGGGCTCGCCGCCCCCGCCATCGCATAGCGATGCGTGCGCCCGCTGACGGTATAGTCATAGGCCACCGGCCAGCCATCCGTCCCCGGCACCAGGCTCATCCGGTCAGACCGCAGCACATGCAGCTCGCCCGGCAGCAGGCCTGTCCCCGGCACTGCCTCGACATAGGCGTTCCCGGCCAGCAGCAGGTAGCCGTAAACTGCCTCCAGAAACTCGGCCCGCCCCTGCGCGCCGTTCGGGCGCTTCATCAGGTCCAGCAAGGGGTGCGTCTCATAGCGCCGTTCACTGTCCTGACAGATCAACGGCAAGGCCGCCGCAGCCTCGGCAATCAGCCGGACCGCGCGAAACCCGATAGGGTTGCCCAGATACCCGGTGCGTGCCAGGGATACTGCGTCGCGCGGGCTCCAAGCCACCCGTCCGCCGCTGCCCCAGGCCACCACCCGACTGGCCGCACTGGCCTTGCGCTCAGGCACCTCTGCCAACGGCGCTTTTCGCAGAAAATCAAACACCATCTCGCCGCTCCTTCATGCCTTGGGGCAAACCTCACCCGCGCCCTGCCGAAACCGGCAAGGCCCGTGGCCCCGTGGGGCGTCATCTGATTGCATGTCTTGCAGGCAGTATCCCTGACCGGGACTGCGAAACCCTAAAGCGACCGTACGGTGGGTCGCCCACCCCGCCCGACCGGGTTTACCATCACTTCCGTCAGCGCCCAGACCAGCGCATCCAGCCGGTCCGGCGATCCCTTGCCCTTCCAGCCCGTCACAGCCATCTGGCACATCTGCTCTTCCAGCGCCTGCAGCCCGCGCACATGGGCCACCCGGCCCTGTTCATACAAGGCCGCCACCGGCTCGGCCCGCAGCATCTTGGACCGCGTTGCATGCACCGCCCGGAACGGCACCTGCGGGTCAATCATCCGCACCACACGCTCTACCAGATCTCCGCCCTGGTTCACCTCGGCCACCATCCGGTCAGCGCCATGCCGCTCCATCGCCGCCAGTGCCGCCCGCGCCCAGCCTTCGGGACTGGCACCCTTGACGCTGGCATCCTCCAGCACCACGGCGCGCCAATCCCTTGGGTCGCCGCGCGTATCGGCGCCTACGACAACGATCCCGCACTCATCACTTTGCTTGGTTGATGTGACGGGCGGATCAACGGCCACCACAATCCGGCTGAACACCGGCATCATCCCAACCTGCGCCCGCTCCAGCATGGCCGGCGTCCACAGCGCCCCTTCTTCATCCTCGACCAGCACACCTTCCAGTTCCTGCCGGCCGATCCGGGTGCAGCCATAGCCGTCCTGCACCTCGGCCAGGAAACTGTCCGCCAGATTGGCCCGGTTCGCCTCGGTCGGGGCGTGGGTTGTCACGGTTGACGGGTTTTTCAGGATGGCCTTCAAGACCGCCACATTGCGCGGCGTCGTCGTGACCACGGTTCGCGGGTTCTTCCCGAGCCGCAGCGCAAACTGCAACTGATCCCAGGCCTCACCGCCCTTTTTCCACTTGCCCAACTCATCCGCCCAGGCCGCATCGAACTGCGGGCCCCGCATCGCCTCGGGCTCATGCGCCGAAAACACCTGCGCCACCGCCCCGTTCGGCCACAGCAACTGATGCTTTGAGGCTTGCCATTCTGGCCGCCGGTCCGGGGGCGAACAGGCCATGATCCCGCTTTCCCCCAGCACCATCACATCGCGCACCTGATCGACCGTTTCCCCGACCAGCGCCACCCGGCGTGATCGCCCAGGGTCAAGCGGTCCGGTTCCCTCAACCTCGGCCCGCACCCATTCGGCCCCGGCGCGCGTCTTGCCCGCGCCCCGGCCGCCCATGATCACCCAGGTCTTCCAGTCACCGCGCGGCGCAATCTGATGCGGCAGCGCCCAGAACTCGAACAGCCATGGCAACGACAGCAAGGCGTTTTCGCTCAGCGAGCCCAGAAACTCAGTCACCCTCTCCGGCGTCGCGGAGGCAAGCAAGCCTGCGCCCGATTTCAACTCTGGCCCCGTCAAAATCAAGGGCGCCCCCGGCCCCGACCTGCCCGGCAATCTGTTTGCGGAGTTTGTCAACTTTGCCCCTTTCGTCCAAAACATGCAGCGCCGTGGCCCGCAGATCGCGGATCGCGACCTGCGCAGCCTTGATCTCTGCCATCTCGCCAGCCCGGATCGCCTCGATCACGCGGTAGAGTTCCACCGCCGCGTCCCGGTACAGCCCTTCCGCCACGGCAAGCACATCCTCGGGGGTTGCGCCGCCGGTCCCCATCCTCATTGTCATTCAGGTCCACCCACCCCTCATGCGGCCCACGGCTCGGGCGAAATGAAAAAGCGGCCAACGGGGTCACCCCCGGGCCGCTTCGACATTTCTTCTAGCATGCCACAAGTCCTACATCGGACCGTGCGCAAAGTCAAGAACATATCACTTTGGGATCAAAGACTTAGCGTGCGCATCCTTTACCGTTTGGTAACGTGTTGCGCATTCGGGCCCTACTCTCCCTGCACGCCGGTTTCGCCTTCGGTGCCCTGCGCCGCCTCGATCGCGCGCCAGCGAGCGACGTTTTCGTTGTGCTCCTCCAGCGTAACGGCAAAGGCGTGGCCCCCAGTGCCATCGGCCACGAAGAAGATGAAATCCGTCGTATCCGGGTCCAGCGCTGCTTCGATCGACAACAGCCCGGGGTTCGCAATCGGCGTCGGCGGCAGTCCGTCGATCACATAAGTGTTCCACGGCGTCTCGCGGCGCAGCTCGCTTTGGCGCAAGCCACGGCCCAGCACCCCTTCGCCCTGCGTCACACCGTAGATCACGGTCGGGTCGGTCTGCAGCCGCATCCCCTGGCGCAGTCTGTTGACAAAGACGCTGGCGACCTGACGCCGTTCCTCCGGCACCCCCGTTTCCTTTTCGATGATCGAGGCCATGATCAGCGCCTCCTCGGGCGTGTCATAGGGCAGACCGGTCACCCGCTTCTCCCAGGCTTCGGCCAGACGCACCTCCTGGCGGCGCGTCATCTCGGCGATGATCGCACCACGTTCCGTGCCACGCTCTACCTCATAGCTGTCGGGGGCCAAGGTGCCCTCGCCCGGCACGGTTTCCAACGCTCCCGTCAGAAAATCCGCCTTTTTCAGCGCATCCACGATCTGCCAGCTTGTCACCCCTTCGGCGACCGTGATCCGAAACCGCAGATCGGCATCGTCGGCCACCTCAAGATACTCGGTCGGCGGAGATTCGGCCCCGGCATCAAAGCGCGCCACTTCGACAAAATCATTGGTGGCAAGGTCAAGCTCGCTCAGCACCACGTCGCTGCGCGTCACCCCGATGCGGAAGTTCAGATCGCGCCCGCAGGTTGACCGCCCGCCCGCCGTGATCGCGTCCAGCACCTGCACCATCGAGGCATTGGCCGGGATCATGTAACTGCCGAACTTCAGCGCCTCTGCCTTGTCGGAATAATCCGCCCCCACCCGGAAGATCCGGGCATCACTGACCGCGCCACGTTCCTCCAGGATCCGGCTGACGGCGCTGAACGACGCCCCGCGCTCAACCTGCAAACAGATCGGCGCGGCCAGGGGTCCGGGGGCCACAAACTCGTTGCGCCCCCAGGCGACCAAAGCCGCCACCGAAACCAGGATCAGGATGAACAGCGTCAGCGCGTTCGAGGCGATACCCTTCCACATCTCTAGCGCACCTTGCCGATGACAAGGCTGGCATTGGTCCCGCCAAACCCGAACGAATTTGACAGGGCCACGTCAATCTTGCGCCGCACCGCCTTGTTCGGGGCCAGGTTCAGCGTCGGCGTAACCGCCGGGTTGTCCAGGTTGATCGTGGGGGGTGCAACCTGATCGCGGAGCGCAAGGATGCAGAAGATCGCCTCAACCGCCCCCGCCGCCCCCAGAAGATGCCCGATGCTCGACTTGGTCGATGACATCACCACGCCCGCGGCATGGTCGCCCATCAGCCGCTCAACCGCGCCAAGTTCGATGGTGTCGGCCATGGTGCTGGTGCCATGTGCGTTGATGTAGTCGACATCCGCCGGCGTCAGCCCGGCCCGCTTCAAGGCCGCCGCCATGCTGCGATAGCCGCCATCGCCGTCCTCACTGGGCGCGGTGATGTGGTAGGCGTCGCCTGACAGACCGTAGCCCAGAACCTCGGCATAGATATTGGCACCCCGGGCCTTGGCATGTTCGTATTCCTCAAGGACGACGACCCCCGCCCCTTCGCCCATGACAAACCCGTCGCGGTCGGCGTCATAGGGGCGGCTGGCCTTGGTCGGATCATCGGCGCGCTTGGTCGACAGCGCCTTGCAGGCGTTGAACCCCGCGATCCCGATCTCCGAGATCGGGCTTTCCGCGCCCCCTGCCACCATCACATCGGCATCGCCCCACTGGATCAGCCGCGCCGCATCGCCAATGGCATGTGCCCCGGTCGAGCAGGCGGTGACCACCGCATGGTTCGGGCCCTTGAAGCCAAAGCGGATGCTTACCTGCCCAGAGATCAGGTTGATCAACGCACCGGGAATGAAGAAAGGGGATACTCGCTTTGGGCCCTTTTCCTTGATCAGAACGGCTGTCTCGGCGATGGAGGTCAGCCCGCCAATGCCAGAGCCGATCATGACACCAGTGCGCAGCCTTTCGTCTTCCGAAATATCATCCCAACCGGCATCCCGGACGGCCTGAACCGCCGCTGCCATGCCATAAAGGATAAAATCATCGACCTTGCGCTGGTCTTTCGGCTCCATCCAGTCATTGGGGTTGAAGGTGCCGTCCGACCCATCGCCACGCGGGATTTCGCATGCATATTGGGTGACCACGTTTGCAGCATCAAAGCGGGTGATCGGGCCCGCCCCCGACTGGCCGGCCAGGAGGCGGCTCCAGGTCTCTTCAACCCCGCAGGCAAGGGGGGTGACCATTCCAAGACCGGTGACCACGACACGACGCATGCTCTCTCTCTCCCGCAAGACAAGGCTTTTCCGGGTGATACACGGCCCCCCAATGCCGCGCAACCTTGCGGCGCGGACTTGGGCGGCCCTTGGGCGGCCCATCGGCGAGGCGGGTGAGGGGCGACAAAGGCGCTAACGGCGCGATGCTTGCAAGAGCAGCCGCCTCGGGGGGCATCGAGCCCCCGCTTGGCGGCGCTGCCGGGGACACGCACGGCGCGGGCGCGCCGGATGGCCAAGGGCGGATGCCTCCGGCGGGAGTATTTGCAAAAAGAGCAAAGTCAGGTGCGCCTGGCAAGCTGCGCGTACGCAAGCGCCGCGTTGTCACTGGCGGATTCGCCGCAACGCAAAAGGCACCCCGCGCGGGGTGCCTTCCGGGTCCGCACAAGGGGCAGACAGTGTCAGGCGGCTTCAGAGATGAACTTTACCGCGTCGCCAAAAGTCTGGATGGTTTCAGCAGCGTCATCCGGGATCTCGATTCCGAATTCTTCCTCGAAAGCCATAACCAGTTCGACAGTGTCCAGCGAGTCGGCGCCGAGATCATCGATGAACGAGGCAGATTCGGTCACCTTGTCCTCTTCGACGCCCAGATGCTCGACGACGATCTTCTTAACGCGATCAGCGATGTCGCTCATGTCCATTCCTCTATCTTGGCGGGACTGTCCCGACCACTTTCTGATCTGCCCGACGTCGGGCGACTGCCTGCCAGGCTTTGCCCTGGCCGGAATCCTGCGCGCCTATAGCAAGGGGACGCGCGCATGGCAAACGCTTTAACCTTGGGCGCGCGGCGCTTCGTCACACCATCGCCATCCCGCCGTTGACGTGCAACGTGGCCCCTGTGACATAACCCGCCTCGGCCGAAGCCAGATAAAGGACGGCAGCCGCGATTTCCACCGGGGTTCCCATGCGGCCAGCGGGAACGGCGGTCAGGATCCCCGTGCGCTGGGCTTCGTTCAGCTTGTCGGTCATGGCGGTTTCAATGAAGCCGGGGGCGACACAGTTGACCGTGATGCCGCGGCTCGCCACCTCGGCGGCGAGGGACTTGGACAGGCCCACCATACCTGCCTTTGAGGCGGCGTAATTCACCTGGCCGGCGTTGCCCGTCGTGCCCACCACGGACGAGATGTTGATGATCCGCCCGTAGCGCGCCTTCATCATGCCCCGGATCGCGGCGCGGCAAAGGCGGAAGGTCGCGGTCAGGTTCACGTCAATCACCGACTGCCAGTCCTCGTCCGACATGCGCATGGCAAGACCGTCCTTGGTGATGCCGGCATTGTTGACCAGGATGTCCAGCGACCCCATCGCTTCAATGGCGCGTTTGACCAGTGTTTCAACGTCCTCGGGGTTGGAAAGATTGCACGGCAGGACATGCGCGCGGTCGCCGAGGTCCTTGGCCAGTGCCTCAAGCGGCGCGGTCCGGGTGCCGGACAAACCGACAGTTGCGCCGGCCGCATGCAGCGTGCGGGCAATATCGGCGCCGATGCCGCCGGATGCGCCAGTGACAAGGGCGGCTTTGCCGGTAAGGTCGAACATGAAAAGTCTCCTTCAGGCCGTAAGGGCAGCGATGTCGTCAGGGGTGCCGATGGCGCGGGTGCTGGCTGCTGGCGCAATGCGGCGGATCATGCCGGACAGAGCTTTTCCTGCGCCCAGCTCCCAGAACTCGGTCACCCCGGCGCGGTCCATGAACTGCACGCTCTCGCGCCAGCGGACGGCACCGGTGACCTGTGCAATCAAAAGGTCAAGGATGCGGTCAGGTTCGGTCACCGCCTCGGCGCGGACGTTCACGACAATCGGGACGCGCGGCGCAAGGATTGGCGTTGCGGCCAGCGCCTCGGCCATCACATGGGCGGCGGGCTGCATCAGGGCGCAGTGGAACGGCGCCGAAACCGGCAGGATCAGCGCGCGCTTGGCACCCCTTGCCTTGGCAATCTCAACCGCGCGCTCAACCGCGGCCTTGTGGCCGGACACCACCACCTGCGCGGGATCATTGTCATTGGCGGCCTGACACACTTCCCCTTGAGCAGCCTCCAGCGCCACGGCGGTGGCAGTCTCGAAATCAAGGCCCAGAAGCGCGGCCATCGCGCCAACCCCCACTGGAACGGCCTCTTGCATGGCCCGTCCGCGAATGCGCAACAGACGGGCGGTGTCGGACAGCGTCAGCGACCCCGCGGCGCAAAGGGCGGAGTATTCGCCAAGCGAATGACCGGCAACAAAGGCGGCGTGATCCAGACCCAAGCCCTCGGCCTCAAGCGCTCGCAGGGTGGCGATCGAGGTGGCCATCAGGGCAGGCTGGGCGTTCTGCGTCAGGGTCAGTTCGGCAATTTCCCCCTCCCAGATCAGCGCTGACAGGTTTTCGCCAAGGGCGCTGTCAACCTCGTCAAAGACGGCCTTGGCGGCGGGATAGGCGTCGGCCAGGGCGCGACCCATGCCGATGGTCTGGGCGCCCTGCCCCGGAAAAACGAATGCGCGGCTCATGTTGGCCCCCTTTGCTGTGACCCTCGGGATAGCCTGCGGCGGCTGGCCTTGCAATCGTTCGCGGGCAATGCCGGGGCGGTCTGCACACGCGTTGTGCGAATGGCGGGCTGTGCGCGGCCGGCAAGTTCGCTACCATCGTGACGACAGAACAGGAGTTTCCCCATGCCCGCCCGCAACAGTGACCGCAGCTTTGGCACCGTAACCCGCGTCTTTCACTGGCTGACCGCCCTGTTGATCCTGACGGCGATCCCGCTTGGGGTCATCGCAAACCAGTTGCCCTATGACACGGCCGAGGCGCTGGCACGAAAAGCCCAACTGTTCTCAATCCACAAGACGCTTGGGGTGGCGGCGTTTCTATTGGGGCTTGCCCGCATCCTTTGGGCGCTGGTCGAGCGTCATCCCGTACCCTTGCACCCCGAACGCAAAGCCGAGCTGACAGTGGCAGGTGCGGTGCATTGGCTGCTTTATATCTCACTGGTCGCCGTCCCGCTGACGGGATGGGTGCACCATGCCGCTGTCACCGGCTTTGCGCCGATCCTGTGGCCGTTCGGGCAGACCCTGCCCTTCGTTCCACAGTCCGAGGTGGTGGCCACGGCTTCAGGCGCGGCGCATTGGGTGTTCACCAAACTGCTTGGCCTCGCGATCCTGTTGCACATTGCGGGCGCCCTCAAGCACCACCTGATCGACAAGGACGCGACCCTGCTTCGTATGTTGCGAGGCGTTCCCGCCCCCGCCCGCCCCACGCCGGTGCAAAGGGGTGGAATGCCCGTACTGGTGGCCTTTGTCCTTTACGCGGCAGGGGCGGGTATCGCGGCGCTTCTGGTCCCGAACGGTGAGGCGGTCGCCGCCAATATTCCCGTAGCCGAGGGGGCCGTGGCGTCAGAGGCAGCCGACAGCACCGGCAACTGGCGCGTGGCCGATGGGACGCTTGGCCTGACCGTCCGCCAGATGGGCGCGGATGTGTCCGGCAGCTTTGCCACATGGTCGGCCGACATCCACTTTGAAGAGATGGCAACCAACGGCACCCATGGCACGGTCAATGTCACCATCGACACAGCCAGCCTTACCCTTGGCAGCGTAACGAAACAGGCGCTTGAGGCTGAATTCTTTGACGTGGCCAACCACCCGACTGCTACCTTCACTGCCGACATTGTTGCGGCGTCCGATGGCTATGTCGCGAAAGGCACCCTGAAGCTGCGCGGTGCTTCGCAACCTATCGACATGCCCTTCACGCTGGGCATCTCTGATGATCAGGCAAGGATGGTGGGGACCGTCACGCTGGACCGCCGCGATTTCGGCATAGGGCCCAGCTACGGCGATGAAGGCTCGGTCGGGTTTGCCGTTGTGGTCACCGTGGATCTGGTTGCCGAACGCGTCAACTGACCACCGGGATACAAACTAGAAAAAAGGCCGCCCATTTGCCCGGGCGGCCTTTTCAGTTCTGTCAGAAACCGATCACTCGGTCGCCATCGCCTCAAAGCTGATCTGGATCTGCACTTCATCGCTGATGAAAGGCGCGAACGCTCCCAGGTTGAAGTCCGACCGCAGAACCGTGGTGGTCGCGGTGAAGCCAAGCGCCGGCTTGCCTTCGAATGGCGGCAGCGGATAGGCCTCTGCTTTGTTCAGCGTGGTTTCCAGAACGACAGCCTTGGTCACCCCGTTCAGCGTCAGATCGCCGGTGATCTTGCCAGTGGTGTCACCGGTGACTTCCACAGCTGTCGAAGTGAAGCTGACGGCCTCATCTTCCGCCGCATCAAAAAAGTCAGGCGACATGAAATGCTCAAACCGCGCTTCCCAGCCGGTCAGCATCGACCGGACCGGGAACGTCACGGAAACGGACGAAGCAGCCGGTGCTTCGGCGTCATAGACGACTTCGCCGCCAAAGCCGGAAAACATGCCGTAGCCGGTGGAATATCCGACATGATTGTACGAAAAGACGATCTGCGCATGGCTGCTGTCGATGGTATACGTCAGCGGCGCGGCAAAGGCCGGGCTGGTGGCAAGGGCCGCGACGGCGGCAAGGGTTGCGAAACGGGTCATACTTCACCTGTGGATCGGGGGCGCATTGGCCCGGTTGACAGCGGTGAAGATGCGCGGGGATGCTGCGACGCGGCAATCCGGCACAGCGGAAGGCTGACTGTTCGCCAGCGAACAGAAATCCGGCGAGAATATCCGTCCTGCGCGCGCCAGCCCGGTGATACTGATCAGGCCATTTCGCTTGCGCCTGCGGCAGACGTCTGTATAAGGCCGCATCTTTCTTGCATTTTCATGAAACGGCGATGCCTCTCGTGGACGGGCCGCAAGAAAGTTTGCCCGTCCTATGAAGCCGCCCCGAGACGAAGGATACCTGCATGCCTCTGTATGAGCATGTCTTCATTTCGCGTCAGGACTTGTCCAACACGCAAGCTGAAGGCCTTATCGAACATTTCTCGACCGTCCTCGCGGACAACGGCGGCAAAGTCGTTGAAAACGAATACTGGGGCGTCAAGACGATGGCCTACAAGATCAACAAGAACCGCAAGGGCCACTATGCCATGCTGCGCTCGGATGCCCCTGCGGCCGCCGTGCAGGAAATGGAACGCCTGATGCGCCTGCATGATGACGTGATGCGCGTCCTGACCATCAAGGTCGACAAGCATGGCGAAGGCCCCTCGGCCCAGATGCAAAAGCGCGAAGAGCGTGATGGCGACCGAGGTGATCGCGGTGATCGTGGCGGCTTTGGCGGCGAACGCCGTGAACGCCCAAGCTTTGGTGGTGACCGTCCCGACCGGGGTGGTGACCGTGGCGAACGCCCGTCGTTCGGCGCTCCGCGTCGTTGATCTGAGAAAGGACATACATCATGGCGAACAAACCGTTTTTCCGCCGCCGCAAGGTTTGCCCCTTCTCGGGCGACAATGCACCGGCGATCGACTACAAGGACACACGTTTGCTGCAGCGCTACATCTCTGAGCGTGGCAAGATCGTGCCGTCCCGTATCACCGCAGTGTCGGCAAAGAAGCAGCGTGAACTGGCCACGGCCATCAAGCGCGCCCGCTTCCTCGCCCTCCTGCCCTATGCCGTGAAATAAGGGGCACATGACATGCAAGTGATCCTTTTGGAACGCGTGGCCAAGCTTGGCCAGATGGGCGAAGTCGTCAACGTCAAGGACGGCTTTGCGCGGAACTACCTGCTGCCGCAAGGCAAGGCGCTGCGCGCAAATGACGCCAACATCAAATCGTTCGAGACGCGCAAGGCGCAGCTTGAAACGACGAACCTCGAAACCCGCAAGGAGGCCGAATCTGTCGGTACCAAGCTGGACGGGCAGATGTTCCTCGTCATCCGCTCGGCATCTGATGCCGGTGCGCTTTATGGCTCGGTCACCCCGCGCGATGCAGCGGATGCCGCGACCGAGGCAGGCTTTACCGTGAACCGGGGCCAGATCGTACTTGATCGCCCGATCAAGGAACTTGGTATCCACACGGTCACGGTGCAGCTGCACCCCGAAGTGCTGGTCAAGGTCAAGCTGAACGTGGCGCGGTCGGTCGAAGAATCCGAACTGCAAGCCTCGGGCAAGTCGATCCAGGACCTGGCCGCCGAAGCCGAAGCCGCAGCCGACTTCGAAATCGCCGAACTCTTCGACGAGATGGGCGCGGCGCAGGAAGGCGCGGATCTGACCCGCGACTGATCCGCCGACGACATGACCGTGAAACCGCGCGAGGCAACTCGCGCGGTTTTGTTTTGGCTGGTCCGCGCAGGTCTGCTGCTCATCAAGTGCAGCCTGCGCCAAACAAGCTCCATTCCAGCCCTCGCAACGTCCCATTCCCGTCCATCCCAAGCACGAAAAAGGGCCGCATCCTGCGATGCGGCCCCGATCTTCGGCTTGATGACCGGAATTACATTTCGTCCAGCGCCTCAACGGCCTTCTGCAGCTCTTCCTTGGACACGTCCTTGTCCTTGACGTGGGCCATCGACATGATGTGATCCACAACCTTGTCTTCGAACAGCGGCGCCCTCAGCTGCTGTTGCATCTGCGGGTTTTTCTGCACGAATTCGAAGAACTGGCGTTCCTGGCCCGGATACTGACGCGCCGCGGCAAGGACGGCTTGCGTCATCTCGGCGTCGGTGACGGTGACTTCGGCCTTGCGTCCGATTTCGGCCAGCAGAAGGCCAAGGCGCACACGGCGGACGGCCAATGCCTTGTGCTCATCCGTGGTCTCGATCTCACCATGGTTGTGGCCGTGATCTTCCGGGTGCTCTTCGTGGTAAAGCTGGTGGGCAATCTGCGCCGCCTCAGCGTCGACCAGGTTTGCGGGCAGATCGAAGGTGACCATGCCGTCCAGCTGGTCCAGAAGCGCGCGCTTCAGAACGGCGCGGGCAGCACCTTTGTATTCCGCCTCAAGACGTTCGGCGATCTGGCCCTTCAGCGCGGCCAGATCCTCAGCACCGTATTTCTTGGCAAGTTCATCATCAACCTCGGCAGGCTTCGGTTCCTTGACGGCCTTGATCGTGCAGGCAAAAACGGCTGCCTTGCCGGCCAGATGCTTTGCGCCATAGCCTTCGGGGAAGGTCACATTGACAGAAACCTCATCCCCAACCTTGGTGCCAACAAGCTGGGCCTCAAAGCCGGGAATGAACGAGTTTGATCCCAACACCAGCGGGTAATCCTCGCCCGAGCCACCTTCAAACAGCTCACCATCGACCGACCCCTTGAAGTCGATCACAACCTGATCGCCATCCTTGGCCTTGGCACCCTTCTTGCGGTCGTCGAACGACTGCGCGGTTGCGGCAAGGTTGGTCAGGGCTTCGTCAACTGCAGCAGCCTCAGCCTTCACGATCAGACGGTCCAGCTTGATCTTGCCGGCGTCGATTTCCGGGATCGGGGGCAGCGCGTCATAGCTCATCTCGACGACGACATCCTGACCTTCTTTCCAGGCTTCGCCACCGACCATCTTGACCTCAGGCTGCAACGCCGGGCGATCACCTGTCTTGTCGAAATGGCCCTTCATCGCGCTGTCGATTGCGTCCTGCATCGCATCGCCGATCATGCGCTGGCCGAACTGCTTTTTCAGAATCGCCAGCGGCACCTTGCCCTTGCGAAAACCCTTGATCTCGACCTCGGGTTGGGCTTCGAGCAGCTTTTCCTGCACCTTGGCGTCCAGTTCTGCGGCCGTCACGGTGATGGTGTAGCCGCGCTTGAGGCCTTCGTTCAGGGTCTCGGTGACCTGCATGCTGAGGTGTCCTTCCTACGTCTTCAGGGGTGCGATTGCACAACACGGTTGCAACGCCGGACGAATGCCCAGCGCAACTTTGCGGGCCTTCTAGCAAAGGTTTGCCGTCGACGTAAGAGGTATTCCACCTGTGCGAAGCTCAATCAGGCTGGTGCCAAAGCCAAGCTGGATGGCACCGGAATTTGCCCGTCCGGCCCAAGGTCTATGACGCCTGACCGATGGTGCGGGTGGAGGGACTTGAACCCCCACGCCTTGCGGCGCCAGAACCTAAATCTGGTGCGTCTGCCAATTTCGCCACACCCGCGCAACGCCGTTCTAGCAAAGCGCGCAATCAAGGGCGAGAGGCAATCGCCTGCCTTTATCCTGCCGCATGGCAAGCATTTTGCGGTCACATCTGCCCCGAAATCAACGAAAGCAGACCGAAAGCGGGTCACAAACCCGTGTGCAAGGTCAGGCCAAGACTGCTTCAGGCAACAGCCTCAGGAAAAAGCCATGGACATGGACGCCTCGACTGCCAGACCATCCACCCAGCAAAGCGTGCCTGCCGTGCTTGGACTTGTCGCGGGCACTCAGGTCCGGACGCTGGACGGGCTTTTGCCGGTGGAATTTCTTGGGCCAGGTGACCGGATCGTTACCCGCGCCGGATCGCGTCGGCTTGAGGCGGTTTCCGTCTTACATCGGCGAATGGCAGGTGTGATCCGGATTCGTGCCACCACTCTGGGCCATGACCGCCCCGAACAGGATCTGCTCCTTGCCCCCGGTCAGCCGGTGATGATCCGGGACTGGCGTGCGCGTGCGCTTTACGGGGTTGAGGTTGCGGCCATTCCGGCCTCACGGCTGGCGGATGGTGAATTCATCGTGACCGAAGTTCTGCGTCAGGTGCAGCTTTTCACCCTGCGCTTTGCCGAGGATGAGGTGATTTACGCCGAAGGACTGGAAATAGCTTGCCCCGCCGTCATGGCTGGGGCTGCCGCACTTATCGCCTGATCCTTACCACTTCACATGCGCGGGCCAGATGAACACCTCATCCACGCTGGCATCCGTCGCGCCGGCTAGTGCCATGGTCTGACGGCGCAGATGGCTGGCCACCTTGTCACGCGCCAGGCGTTCAAGGTCACTGGATGCCATCGGCGCGCCGACGGTCAGGTTCAGCGGCCGCCCCATGCGGCGCCGCGTTTCATGAAAGATCAGCGCCACGCGCAGCGGATAGGACAGATGGCTTGCGATCTGGAACAGACGTGAGTTCTGGCCAGTAAAATGCACCGGTAATGTGGTGACGCCGGGCAGGGTCGCAAGGCGGCCCACAAAGGGGTGCCAGTCGGCATCGACTGCCCGGCCCTTCACCGGTTTGTTCGCTGTCGCCACGCCTCCGGCAGGAAAGATCGCCACGACCTTGCCGGCAGCCAGCAGTCCGGCCGCACGGCGGCGTGTGGTGCTGGTCAGACGCCGCGCCTCAGCCGTCC
Organism: Paracoccaceae bacterium; assembly: GCA_031425675.1. Classification (GTDB taxonomy): domain Bacteria; phylum Pseudomonadota; class Alphaproteobacteria; order Rhodobacterales; family Rhodobacteraceae; genus Tabrizicola. The sequence continues at coordinate 43,606 of JANPJU010000065.1, forward strand.
CCGAGAAATCAACCGGCAAAAGGTGCGGGGCGATTTCGGGCACCTGACAAAGCTGGCTGTTCGTCAGAATCTGCGCATTCCCGCGCAAACGCATGGCGAGCTGTCCAATGGTCAGCCCGTCCAGAATCCCGAACGGGTGGTTGGCCACGATCAAAAGCCCCCCGGTGGTGGGGATGCGCGACAGATGCGCCTCACCGGCAATGTGCAGCGGTACGGACAACAGGCGCAGGGCCGCGTCAAATACCGATTCCTCTGCCCGCTGACCGCTGGCCTGCCAGTCGCAATACATCTGGTGCAGACGCGGGCGCCCCGCCAATCTTTCCACAGTGCGGATCAGGCTGCGGCGAAAGCGCGACTGACCGGCATGAGAGTAGGTGAAGTTTGGTGGCACATGCGGCAGTCGTTCGGGAAAAGCGGCGTCGGTCATCTGACATTCCGTTGAAGGATCACGATCAGAACCGCTTACGACGCTCAGGTGACAGGCCCGTGTCACTTCCGTTTCGGTTTGTCAGTTCCGTTTTTATTTGGCGCAACAAACCTACCTCGCCCCCCGGAATGGCCGCTTGCGCATGGGACTGCGTGGCGTAGACTCGGCGGTGGAGGATATGCCATGGCAAAGCCGGACGACCATGTCGAACGGGTGATCGGCACCTTGCACTCATCTTCCGCAGCGGCGCGGTCGCGCCTGGCGGCATCGTGGCAGCGGTCCTGGCTGAAGCATGGGATTGACCCGGGGCTTGCGGCGGTTCCCCCGGCGCTTGACGGTGATCGTCTGCGTGAACGCCGCGAATATCTGGCGCAGGTGCTGGCGGTGGCTGCGCCCAAGCTGGACGATCTTTACGCCATGATCGGCCACTGCGGCTGCGGCATCCTTTTGACGGATGCCAAGGGGCTGGTGATCGACGCCCGCGCCGGTGCTGCCGACACCGAGGTCTTCCGCGCCTGGGGTCTGGCCCCCGGTGCCGACTGGAGCGAGGCCGCCCAAGGCACCAATGGCATCGGCACCAGCATTGCCGAAGAACGTGCCCTGACCATCCACCGCGACCAGCATTACCTGGCGCAGAACATCGGGATGAGCTGCATCGACGCCCCGGTCTTTGGCCCCGATGGCGGGCTGATCGCCGCGCTGGACGTAAGCTCGGCCCGCGCCGACCAGACCGAAGGCTTCAACCGCCTGATCGAGGCGATGGTGACCCGCGTGGCCCAGGCGATCGAGGCTGAACTCTTCCGCACCGCCTTTCCACGCCACCACATCGTGCTGGCCACCGGGGCTGATCCGTCCGGCGTGGCGCTTCTGGCGGTGGACAGTGACGACGTGGTCGTTGGCGCGACGCGGGAAGCGCGGCGTCGGCACGGGCTGGAAGCATCCGGCCAGATCCGCCCGCGCCCGGTGGTCGATCTGCTGGGCCGGGATGGTGGCCTTTGCGGTCTGGACGGGGCCGAACGGGCTGCCGTAATTCGCGCCCTGACCCGCGCCCAAGGCAATGTTTCCGAAGCAGCGCGCGCCCTTGGCTTGGGCCGCGCCACGCTTTACCGCCGGATGAAGCGGCTTGCGATTGATGACAGGACGTGACTGGGGGCTGATGTGTCTCAGTCCTGAGACAGGTGCCCCCGTCCAGCCGCCCTGCCCAGGCTGACGGCCCCGCCCCCATGAACGATGGTCTCCCTATCGCCGCGCCAGGGAGGGTGCGGTCATGGGAGGAGACCCGAAGATGAACCAGATGACAGAAGTGGCTGGCCACCAGGCCTCGCCGTTCAAGGCGCGCTACGGCAACTATATCGGGGGTACGTTCGTGGCCCCGGTGAACGGGCGCTACATGGACAACCTGACGCCGATCACCGGTGCCAAGGTGTGCGAGGTTGCCCGGTCTGACGCCGCCGACATTACCCTCGCGCTGGACGCTGCCCACGCCGCGAAAGACTTCTGGGGCAAGACCAGTGCTGCGCACCGGTCAAACATCCTGCTCAAGATCGCCGACGTGATGGAGGCGAACCTGCAGGTTCTGGCCGAGGCTGAAACCTGGGACAACGGCAAGCCGATCCGTGAGACAGTGAATGCCGACATTCCGCTGTCCATCGACCATTTCCGCTATTTCGCCGGGGTCCTGCGTGCCCAGGAAGGCACGATGAGTGAGATCGACAATGACACCGTCGCCTATCATTTCCACGAACCCCTCGGCGTCGTCGGCCAGATCATCCCGTGGAACTTTTCCATCCTGATGGCGGCGTGGAAGCTGGCCCCGGCCCTTGCGGCGGGCAACTGCGTAGTGATGAAACCGGCCGAACAGACCCCGGTCGCCATCCTCGTCCTGATGGAGCTGATCGGTGATCTGCTGCCCCCCGGTGTCCTGAACGTCGTCAACGGCACGGGCGCCGAGGCGGGTGAGGCGCTCGTCCGCTCGGGCCGCATCGCCAAGATCGCCTTTACCGGATCGACCGCGACCGGCCGCAAGGTGGCCGAAGGCGCCGTGGCCGCGTTGATCCCCTTCACATTGGAACTGGGCGGAAAATCCCCCAACATATTCTTTTCCGATGTGATGGCGGCCGACGACGCCTTCCTTGACAAGGCTGTCGAAGGTTTTGTCCTGTTCGCCTTCAATCAGGGTGAGGTTTGCACCTGCCCCTCCCGCGCGCTGATCCAGGAAGACATCTATGACGCGTTCATGGAACGCTGCCTTGCCCGCGTGAAAGTTATCAAACAAGGCGACCCGCGCGATCTGAACACCATGGTCGGCGCGCAGGCCAGCCAAGCGCAACATGACAAGATCATGTCCTACTTCACCATCGGCCGCGAAGAGGGCGCGGAGGTTCTGATCGGCGGAGATGCCGCGCGCTTCAACGGTGATCTCGCGGGCGGCTACTACATTCAGCCGACCATCCTGAAGGGCCACAACAAGATGCGGGTGTTTCAAGAGGAAATCTTCGGTCCGGTCGTGTCCGTGACCACCTTCAAGGACGAAGCCGAAGCCCTGCAAATCGCCAATGACACGATGTATGGCCTTGGTGCCGGGGTCTGGACCCGCGACGGCACCCGCGCCTACCGCTTTGGCCGCGAAATTCAGGCAGGTCGCGTCTGGGTGAACAACTACCACGCCTATCCAGCTCACGCGGCTTTCGGCGGCTACAAGCAATCCGGCATCGGGCGTGAGACGCACAAGATGATGCTGGACCACTATCAGCAAACAAAGAACATGCTTGTCAGCTACAACCCGAACATGCTTGGGTTCTTCTAAGGCACAACACTTGGAAGACTTGGGGGGGCAGTCATCCTGCCTCTTCTTCTCAGGAAGCCTACCTTCTTGTGCCAATCGCCTCCCCTCCCCCTTGTGGGGAGCGGATGGCAGTGGGGGGCCGCATTGCACAGCACTGGTTGACGCAGCGTCCGACTGGTTTGCACGCGAAACCCGGATAGGCTGCAGCCATGTCAGCGTCGCAACCATCCCTCCCCTCCCCCGACCCAATCCTTGCCGCCTTCACCGCGCAAAAGGCCCGCACCCTCGACCGTCGCCGCAGCTTTGGCCTGGCCGAGCGTCGCGCTGTGCTGGACATACTGGCAGCGGCGATCCGGGCCAATGAGGCCGCCCTTGTCGCCGCCTGCGCCCAAGACCTTGGTCGGCCCGAGGCCGAGACGATCCTGATGGAATACCTGACCGTGCTGCAGGACATCCGCCACACCCGCCGCCATCTGCGCCGCTGGATGCGCCCCCGCCGCGTGGCGCCCACACTGTCAAGCTTCGGCTCAGCCGCCCGGATCGAGGTGCAGCCGCGCGGCGTCTGTCTGGTAATCGCGCCGTGGAACCTGCCCTTTGCGCTGGCAATGGGGCCGGTCGTATCGGCCCTTGCCGCCGGCAACGCGGTAATTCTTAAGCCGTCGGAACTGACGCCCGCCACCAGTGCCTTGATGACGCGGATGGTGGCCGAAACCTTCGCGCCGGACCTTTTTTCCGTGATCGAAGGCGACAAGACGGTGGCCGAACGCCTTCTGGCTCTGCCGTTTGACCACATCTTCTTCACCGGCAGCCCGGCGGTGGGCAAGATCGTGATGGCAGCGGCGGCGCAGAACCTGACCTCGATCACCTTGGAGCTTGGGGGGAAATCTCCGGTGATCGTCGGCGAAGGCGCGGACCTGCACCGTGCGGCAGACTGGATCACGTTCGGCAAGTTCCTCAACGCGGGTCAGGTTTGCATCGCGCCGGATCACCTTTTCGTCCACTCTTCGGTGAAGAAGCAGTTCCTGACCCTGCTCCGCGCCCGCATCGTCAAGGCCTATGGCAGCGGTCCCACAAGCCCGCATCTAGGCAAGATCGTCAGCGATGCCCATGCCGCGCGTCTGGCCGATGTCTTGGCGGACGCGCTGGCCAAGGGGGCGAAGCCGATTTTGAACGCCGGTGCCGAAGGCCGCGCCATGGGTCCGGTTCTGGTTGAGGCGATCACGCCCGAAATGCGGCTGGACCAGGAGGAAATCTTTGGCCCGATCCTTCCCGTCATTCCCTACACCGACCTGACGCAGGTGATCGACCGGATCAACGCCCGTGACAAACCCTTGGCCCTGTATATCTTCGACCAGGACCAGCCCCGGATTGACCGGATCCTGGCCGAAACCTCCTCGGGCGGGGTGGGGATCAACCTGACGCTGGTGCAGTTCAGCCATGCCAACCTGCCCTTCGGTGGGGTGAACACCTCAGGCATCGGGGCGGGTCATGGGGTGACCGGCTTTCGCGCCTTCAGCCATGAACGCGCCGTGTTGCGCAACCGATTCCTGCTGCTTCCCATGATCTTCCCGCCTTACGGGCCAAGGGTGATGCGGCTGATCGGGATTATCAAGCGGGTGCTTGGTTGACCTATGACGTCATCATCGTCGGTGCCGGGTCGGCGGGGTCTGTACTGGCCAGCCGGCTGTCAGCCAATCCCGCCCGCCGCGTCTGCCTGATCGAGGCGGGGCCGCGCGACCGCAACCCCCTGATCCACATTCCGCTGGGGCTGGCGCTGCTGGCGCGGACAACGGGCATCAACTGGGCCTATGCGACCGACCCCGAACCCGCGCTGAACAACCGCCGCCTCTACTGGCCGCGGGG
>JANPJU010000066.1:0-9396 GCA_031425675.1 Paracoccaceae bacterium
CATGATGCTGCGGTCGAACGTCGTGCGCTCGATGCGGCAGCGGATGTGGGATCAGGGGTTTACCGAGTTCCAGACGCCGATCATCACCGCCTCCTCCCCCGAAGGCGCGCGTGACTTCCTCGTGCCCTCCCGCCTGCACCCCGGCAAGTTCTACGCCCTGCCGCAGGCGCCGCAGCAGTTCAAGCAGCTGATCATGGTCGCGGGCTTTGACCGCTATTTCCAGATCGCGCCCTGTTTTCGCGACGAAGACCCACGCGCGGATCGGTCGCCCACCGACTTCTATCAGCTTGATATTGAAATGAGCTTCGTGGAGCAGGACGACGTCTTCGCCGCCGTGCAGCCAGTGGTGCAGGGCATCTTCGAGGAATTCGCGCCCGGCAAGAAGACCTACTCCGACTGGACCCGCATTGCCTATCGCGACAGCCTGAAATGGTATGGCAGCGACAAGCCTGACCTGCGCAACCCGATCCGGATGCAGGACATCTCCGACCACTTCCGCGGCTCGGGCTTCGCGATCTTCGCGAAACTGCTGGAGCAGGAGGGCAACGAAGTCCGCGCCATTCCTGCGCCAAAGGGGCCGTCAGGAGAACCCGTGGGCCGCAAGTTCTGCGACCGGATGAACGCCTTTGCCCAACAGCAGGGCCTGCCGGGGATGGGGTATATCTTCTGGCGGGAGCGGGGGGCAGCTCGGACGCTGGGAGAGATTTTGGACACGCCCGTTTCAGAGATTGTCGATCCTGACGAAACTCGTGAATCTGAGCGCTTGGCTCGCGATGCCATTCAAAAGGCTCATGCCTCGAATGACCGTGAGCGCGTGGAGTTTCTCTTCCAGGCATTTTTCGGCCAGCACGAACCGGCCGGTCCTCTGGCCAAGAACATCGGCCCGGAACGCACTGAAGCCATCCGCCAGCAGCTGGGCCTTGAAAAAGGTGACGCGGCCTTCTTCCTCGGCGGCAAGCCGGAGACCTTCGAGGCCGTCGCGGGCCGCGCACGCAATGTGATCGGAGAGGAGTTGGGGCTGACCGAGAAGGACTGCTTCAAGTTCGCCTGGATCGTCGATTTCCCGATGTATGAAAAGACCGATGACGGGAAGATCGACTTCTCCCACAACCCCTTCTCCATGCCGCAGGGGGGCTTGGAGGCGCTGCAGGGCAACCCGCTTGACGTCTATGCCTACCAGTATGACCTTGCCTGCAACGGCTATGAGCTGATCTCGGGCGGCATCCGCAACCACAAGCCGGAAATCATGTACAAGGCCTTTGAACTGGCGGGCTACCCCAACAGCGAAGTGGACAAGCGCTTTGGTGGCATGGTCAAGGCGTTCAAATACGGCGCACCGCCCCACGGCGGTTGTGCGGCGGGGATCGACCGGATCGTGATGCTGCTGGCGGATGAGCCGAACATCCGCGAGGTCATCATGTTCCCGATGAACCAGCGCGCCGAGGACATGCTGATGAATGCGCCCTCGGACCCAACGCTCCAACAGTTGCGCGACTTGTCCTTGCGCGTTGTGCCGAAGGACAGCTGATGTACCTCGCCACTGTCCCCGTTTTCCGCCACTACCTTGCCCGCATCAGCGGGATGGTCGAGGCGGCGGGGCCAGAGGCGCTGACCGCCCAGATTGCCGACGCCTTCCCCGCCACCCAGCAATTTGCAACCGCGGCGGGGTTCAGCTTGCGCATCGCCTGCCCGCTTGCGGGGCGTGAGGTGCCAAGCCTGCCGCAGGCGCTGGGTCCAAGACTGGCCGTGGCGCGGGCGATGCTGGGGGCCATGGCCCCGGCTGACTTTGACGGTGCCGAAAGCCGGATCATCCGCCACCGCGCGGGCTTTGCCGATCTTGAGCAAACCGGGGCCGACTTCCTGCAGCTTTATGGCCTGCCGAATTTCTTTTTTCACCTGACGATGGGGTATGCTGCCCTGCGGATGGCGGGTGTCCCCTTGGGAAAGGCCGATTTCGACGGCTTTCACAGCTATCCGCCTGATTTCCGGTTCTGACCCCAGTGCGACGGAATCGGCGTGGCTGACCGTATGATCCCTGACGCAACAGGGAGGCCGCGATGACGCTGGACACTGAGGCAGCCGCGATCCGTTGGGGCTTTGGTCTGCCCGCCGGTCGCACGCCTGATGACATGCTGGCGCGGCTTGCGGGTCCTGACCGGGCAGCTGAGATGTGGCCGGGGGGGACACTTTCGAGGCTTGGGCCGGTGCGCGCCGCCTATCAGGCCGCGCGCAAAGCTAAAGATGCGGCGGCGCAAAAGGCCGCGCAGCGTCAGGCGGATCAGCTTGCCCTGCAGGGCGTTCAGGCAGCTTTCGCCCGCGCTGTCGGGTCAGACGACCCCTTGCGCGAACGGCTGGTCACCTTCTGGGCTGACCATTTCACCACCTCCCGGCGCAACCGGGTCGAAGCGGCACTGCCTGGCATCCTGATCGATGAAGCGATCCGCCCGCATGTGGCCGGACGCTTTTCCGACATGCTGCGCGCGGTGATCACCCATCCGGGCATGCTGATCTACCTTAACCAGGAGGCCAGTTTCGGCCCCGAATCCCGCAAGGGTCATCGCCGCGACAAGGGGCTGAACGAAAACCTCGCGCGGGAGCTTCTGGAGCTGCACACCCTGGGTGTGGGGGCCCTCTATTCCCAGACCGATGTGCGCGAACTGGCCGAGCTTTTGACCGGGCTGGCGGTGGATCCGGGTGAGGGCTTTGTGTTCGACGCCGCGCGCGCAGAGCCCGGGCCAGAGACCGTGCTGGGTGTGACCTACGCTGGCAAGGGGATGCAGCCCGTCCTGCAGGCGCTGGCCGATCTGGCGGCGCGGCCGGAAACGGCGGCGCATATCGCCCGGAAACTGGTGGTGCATTTTGTGGCCGACAATCCGGACCCCGGCCTGGTAGCGTCGGTGACAGCGCGCTGGCTGGACACCGGCGGTGATCTTCTGGCGGTCGTTCGGGCGCTGGTGCTACACCCTCATGCGATGTTGCCCGGTGTTGGCAAGGCCAGGCAACCCTATGATTTCATCGTTGCAGCCTTCCGCGCCCTTGAGGTCACGCCGGCAAACGTGCTGGCGGCGGATGCCAAGACCATCAAACGGCTGGTCCTTGACCCTCTCGCAGCGATGGGGCAGCCGTTATACCGCGCGCCGGGGCCGGATGGCTGGCCAGAGACTGCGGCGGATTGGATCACCCCGGCGGGCCTTGCCGCCCGGATCGACTGGGCGATGAACGCGCCACAGCGTCTGGTGCGCCCTTTGCCAGACCCGCGCGCCTTTCTGGCCAAAGCGCTCGGCCGTCGTGCAGGTGACCGGCTTGCCTGGGCTGTCGGGGCGGCGGAATCGGCGCGTGACGGGGTTGGGCTGGTCTTGTCCTCACCTGAATTCAACCAAAGGTGACATCATGGATCGCAGGGTTTTCCTGAAGGGGCTTGGACTAGCGGGCTGTTCGGCAGCCGCACATCCCTTGCTGACCACGTTGACACTGGCCGAAGGTGGTTTGGCACTGGGTGACAACCGGTTGGTCGTCATCATTCTGCGCGGGGCAATGGACGGGCTGGACGTGATCCAGCCGCGCGGCGATGCGGGCTTTGCAACGGCACGCGCAGGGCTGACATCTCCGGCCACCGATCTTGACGGCTTCTTTGCGCTGAATGACGGGTTGTCCGGCCTGTCACCCCTTTGGCAGGCCGGGCAGTTGGCTTTCGTCCATGCCACCTCGACCCCCTATCGCGACAAGCGCAGCCACTTTGACGGGCAGGACCTGCTCGAGGCGGGGACAGGCACCGACCTTGCCCCGATGGCGCAGCGCGACGGCTGGCTGAACCGGCTGTTGCAGGTTATTCCCGGCGCGGGGTCGGAAACGGCGTGGGCCGTCGGGCGTGAGGCGATGCCGGTTCTTGCCGGCCCGGCCCGCACGCAAAGTTGGGCACCGGATCAGGACTTGCGGCTGACCCAGGCGGCACAGGCGCTTTTAGAGCACGTCTACCACGATGACCCCCTGTTTCGGGACGCCGCCAGCGCCGCCTTTGATCTGGCGGGGGGCGCGGCTGACGGCAAGGACATCGACCCGATCGTCGATTTCGCGGCGGAACGCCTGCGCGGTACAGCGCGCATCGCGGCCTTCTCACAATCCGGATGGGACACTCACAAGGGCCAGGGCGGTGCGATCCAGCGCCCGTTGGAGCGGTTGCAGCGGTCCATCCTGCGCCTGCAGACGGGCCTTGGGCCCGAGGTTTGGGGCAAGACCGTGGTGCTGGCGATGACCGAATTCGGCCGCACTGTGCGCGCAAATGGCAGCGGCGGGACAGACCATGGCACCGGCGGGGCGATGCTTGCGGCAGGCGGCGCGGTCCGGGGCGGCAAGGTGTTCGGCGACTGGCCCGGTCTGGCCGAGGCTGACCTTTACGACCGGCGCGACCTGATGCCCACCTCTGACGTGCGCGACTGGGCGGCGCAGGTGCTGGCCGGGCTTTATGGTCTGGACCGCGCTGTTCTGGAAGGCACCGTCTTCCCCGGCTTGCGGATGGAGGCATCCCCCAGCCTGATCCGGTAACACCGAACGCCTGTGACCTTGCCAGTCCGGCCGGCCGCAGCATAGCCTGTGCCAGTGCTGTGGGGGAGAGCGGAATTGAGCGACGCAAGACTGGGCGACACGGTTCCTGACTGGACGCCCTCCCGCCGACCCGACGCCATTGCCATGGATGGCCGCCATGTCCGGCTGGAACCACTGGAAGCCGAGGCGCATGCGTTTGACCTGCACGCAGCCTTTCAGGGCCATGACGCGCTGTGGAATTACATGGCTTACGGCCCCTTTGCGTCGGGTACCGCCTATCACCGCTGGGCGCGTGAGCGGGAAGCGGCGGAAGACCCGCGTTTCTTTGTGCTGCGCGACGCGGCAAGTGGCAGATGCGGCGGGATCGCCGCCTTCCTGCGCATCGCGCCTGACGTGGGATCGGTTGAGGTGGGCCATATCTGCATCGCGCCGTCGATGCAGCGGGGCATCGCCGCGACCGAGGCGATGTTTCTGATGATGGAGTGGGCGTTCCGGGCTGGCTACCGCCGCTATGAATGGAAGTGTGATGCGCTGAACCTGCCCTCGCGTCGGGCTGCACAGCGCTTTGGCTTCAGTTTTGAAGGCGTGTTTCGCAACCATATGGTCATCAAGGGCCGCAACCGCGACACGGCGTGGTTTTCGGTCATCGACAGCGAATGGCCCGCCTTGGCCGAGGCGTATGCCCTCTGGCTTGCCCCAAAGAATTTTGACCATGCCGGGCGTCAGAAAGAACGGCTTTCTGATCTGACACGGCTGGTCCGGGCGTCGGATGACCCGGCGCTGGCGGCCGGCAGGGCGTGACGACGCGGTCAGTGCACCCGCAGCGGCCGTGCCAGACGCGCGGCAACCAGCCGGGCAAGGGCCTCGCGCCCGGGGCCAGAGCCGGCTCCCATGGCTGCCGTTTCCAACGCGTGGTCACCGGCTGACCGGCCCAGACTGCGCAGGAATTCCGTGGCATACTCGCCATCCGCCCCGCCGATCAGGGACGAGGCCCGGGCGAGGTCATCGCGATATGCCAGCGGATCAGCGGGCGGGGCACCCTGCATGGCACCGTCGGCCATTGATCTGGTTCCGCGATCCCCGACCAGGTTCACCAGCAGGCGCTGAAAGCTGGCAATGCTGCCGATCGGCTTGTCAAGGAAGGCCACAGCCCCCGCAGCCAGCGCAGGCTGCCGCCCGTCTGGATCACCGCTGGTGGCCAGCACGGGCCGACCGGTGCAGGCCAGTTCTGCGATCAACCCTTCGCCCCGGCCATCCGGAAGACCCAGATCGACGATCACAACATCCGGGCGGTGTGCCAGAAGATAGGACCGCGCCGCCGCCAACGTTTCCGCCCGCCGCAACCGCAAGCCCAAGCGGATGCAGATCAGCCGCAAAGCATCGCAGGCAAAGCGGCTGTCTTCTACCGCCAGCAGCGTCAGACCGCGCAGCGGAAAAGCGTCTTCGCTGCTGCAGGCATGCGGCGGGGTCAGTGCGTCGGGCGGAAAGGGCATGGCATCCTCTTGCAACTGCGCCAGCATGGCCCCGTGCCGGTAAACGTCCCGTTAAGATCGCAGCGCCCGACACCACTGCGACCGGCTGACCCTTGCAAGGCGACCGCGCCACGCCCATAACCCCACCAATACGCGCCTCAGGGAGACCGCAGCATGATCGGCCGCTTGAACCACGTCGCCATTGCCGTGCCGGACCTTGAAGCCGCTGCCGCGCAGTATCGCGGAGCTTTGGGAGCAAAGGTCGGCGCGCCGCAGCCTGAACCCGATCACGGCGTCACGGTGATCTTCATCGACCTGCCCAACACGAAGATCGAGCTTTTGCATCCGCTTGGCGAAAACTCTCCCATCCTCGGGTTTCTGGAAAAGAACCCCTCGGGCGGGATTCATCACATCTGCTATGAGGTTGAGGACATAATCGCCGCGCGCGACCACCTGAAGGCCAGCGGCGCACGGGTGCTGGGGTCGGGTGAGCCGAAGATTGGCGCGCATGGCAAGCCGGTCTTGTTCCTGCACCCTAAGGATTTCAACGGCTGCCTTGTGGAACTGGAACAGGCATGACCATCACCGCCGCCTTCGTGATGTATGCCGTGACCTGGTTCATGACATTTTTTGTCGTGCTGCAGGTCCGCCCCCAGTCACAACGCGACGCAGGCACGGTTGAGCCCGGCACCCCCCCAGGTGCCCCCGCGGATGAGGTGGTTGGCCGCAAGGCCAGGCTTGCAACCTTGATCGCCACGCCGATCTGGGCCGTGATCTGCGGTGTCATCCTGTCCGGCTGGATCACTGTTGCGGACCTGGATTGGTTTGGCAGGATGGGACCGTAAGGGGCCGCGTGCTGCCATGGGTTTCGCAGGTTTTCAACAGTTGCGTGTGCAGAAAACCGCGCCCTGCCTTATGGCCCATCCGCGGCGATGCGGTGGAAAAGATGCGTGAAGGTCGCCACGCCCAAAACCGGTATCACCAGATTGATGATCGGCACTGACAGGGGGGCCGCCATCAAAGTGCCCGCCAGCCAAAGCCGCCAACGGTTGCGGCGGCGCAGATCCTTTACCTCGGCCGGGGTCAGGCGGCGCAGGGCGACCAGCGAAAAGTATTCGCGTCCCAGCAAGAACCCGTTGACCACCCAGAAGACCAGCGGCGCGGCCGGGCCTGCAAAAGGATAGACAAACAGCGCCGCCGCGTTGACCGCCAGCACGATCCCCAGAAAGTTGATCGACTGGCGCAGCGTCTCGGCCAGTGGCATCGGGCGGGCGGGCGGCAATTGCGGATAATGCCGAGCCTCGACCGCCTGGGCCACATCTTCAAGGAATAACCCCGTAAAGGCCGAAGCTACCGGCACCATCAGGAACACGGACAAGCCTAACATTACCAGAACCGAGGCCCAGCCAAGCAGTGTCTCAACCCCGCTGACGGGTCCGAGCAGGGGCAGGTCGATGCTGTCCGGCGTCAGCCACCACATCAGCTGCAGAAAGCCCGCATAGACGGCGAAAAGCAAAGCCAGCGACAGCAGCACACCCAGTAGGACCACCCGGCGAAAGCGAGGGTCGCCCAGCTGCGACAGCGCGCGCAGGAAGGCCTGCAGGATCACGCCTGAACCCAGGTGGTCAAGCGCGCAAGGTCAGGGCGCGGGCGGTCGGGGGCGTCGGGCGGCGGTGTGCCGATATGGACGATGCCCGCCACCGTCTCCCCGTCGGCGCAGCCAAAGGCCCGGGTGGTGAACACGCCGTCGTGCGCGGTCCAGCCGGTCAGCCAGCAGGCACCCCAGCCTGCCGCCTCGGCTGCGTTGACGATGCCAAGGCACACTGCGCCTGCGGACAAAAGTTGTTCGACCTCGGGCACCTTCGGCGCGGGTTTTGGTGAGGCGATGACCACGACAGCCAACTTGCCCGCATCATACTGACCCCGCCCTTTGGCGATCTTTTCCGGGTCACCGCCCAGCTCCTGCGCCCGCGCTTCGGCCAGTTCAGCCAGCCGGACAAAGGCAGCCCCTTCCAGCACGATCAGCCGCCACGGTTCCAGCTTGCCATGGTCAGGTACGCGCAAGGCGGCGGTCAGAATCTCCTCCAGCTGGTCGCGCAGTGGTACAGGATGGGTGAACAGTTTCGCCGGCCGGGATCGGCGGGTCAGCAAGAATTCAAGTGCGGCCGGGTTGCGGGCGGGCATGCAAAACTCCACGATACTTCCGCGCCACGCTAGCCGGGCGGTCCAGAGGATGCCAGCACTGTCCGGGCCACAGTCACGCACTCGTCACAAGCCAAGCACGACCGCCGCGTCGTCAATCCAGCCCTTGGCAAAGGCGTCAAAGCGCGCGTCAGGCTGGCGCTTGGCCAGCGTGTCAGCCAAGGGGTCGGCAGCGGTGATCCCGGAGCCCGACAGCGCCTCAAGCACGGCATGGCCGCAGAAGGGGACATACACCTCAGAGTATCCGCCTTCATGCACCAGCGTCAGACGTCCATCGCACAGCCGGTCAGCAGCAGCCATCACCCGATCTGTCAGGGCGCGGAACGTGGCTGCGGTGGCCAACATCCGGCCAAGGGGATCGACCGCCGCCGCATCAAACCCGCAGGCCACGATGATAGCTTCGGGTTTGAACCGGTCCAGCGCGGGCAGGACCACCCGGTCCATCGCGTGCAGATAGGCCGCATGGCCGCATCCGGGTGGTAGCGGCAGATTGAGGTTTGCCCCCAGCCCCGCGCCCGCGCCCACCGCCTCGACCCCGCCAGTATCGAGGGGGTAGTTGCGTTCCTGATGCAGGCTGATCGTCAGCACATCGGGGTCTTCCCAAAACACCGCCTCGGTCCCGTTGCCGTGGTGGACGTCCCAGTCGATGACCGCCACGCGACGGACCAGACCTTCGGCCTGCGCGGCGCGGATGGCGATGGCGATATTGTTGAGCAGGCAGAAGCCGTTGGGAAAATCGGGCAGGCAGTGGTGGCCGGGCGGGCGTGACAGGGCATAGGCATTCTGCACCTCCCCGTTCAGGACAGCGCGCAGGGCGGCGGTGGCGAGCCCCGCCGACAACGCCGCGATTTCATACCCGCCACGGCCAAACGGGGTGCGCAGGCCAAGTTCGCCCCCGCCCGCGTCCGACATTGCCTTGAAGGCCGACAGATAGCTTTCGGGATGCACACGCGCCAGATCGACATCGCTGGCCGCGTCCGCCCCACGCATCGAAAGCTGGCGGGTCAAGCCTGTCACTTCGATCAGGTTGCGAAGGCGGCGTTTGGTTTCGGGGTTTTCCGGCAGGCCCGAGGGCATTGGCTGCACCAGACCGCCCACCGGCAAGGTGAAGGCATAGTTGCCACCTCCATGCCAGAAACAGCGTTCGTCGGAATAGAATGCGGTGGTCATGGCGGCTCTC
>JANPJU010000067.1:0-24866 GCA_031425675.1 Paracoccaceae bacterium
GGTATTCGCTGGAAAACCCGCGGTCTTACGTCGAATCGAACCTCATCGGCACGTTCAACGTGATCGAATGTGCGCGGATGCTGGGGGTGCAGCATTTGCTGATGGCGTCCACCTCATCCGTCTACGGCGCGAATACCGAAATGCCCTTTGCCGAGGTGCAGAAGACCGAAACCCCCCTGACCCTCTACGCCGCGACCAAGAAGGCGAATGAGGAGATGGCGCATTCCTACGCCCATCTGTGGAAGCTGCCGGTGACGATGTTCCGGTTCTTCACCGTCTATGGCCCCTGGGGTCGGCCGGACATGGCGCTGTTCAAGTTCGTGAAGGCCGCGATGGAGGGGGACGCGATCGACGTCTACAACCACGGCCAGATGGCGCGCGATTTCACCTATGTCACCGACCTTGTGCGTGGAATCCGCCTGCTCGTGGACCAGCCCCCGGTTCAGCCCGCCACGCCCGAAGATATCCTGCCCGGTGACAGTCTCAGCCCCGCTGCCCCGTTCCGCACGGTGAACATCGGCAACAGCACCCGCGTCCCGCTGATGGAGTTCGTGTCCGAGGTTGAACGCGCCCTTGGCGTGACCATCGCCAAAAACTTCATGGAGATGCAGAAGGGCGACGTGCCGGAAACCTGGGCCGACTGCAACCTGCTGAAGCGATTGACCGGCTACCAGCCGGAAACCACCGTGCGCGATGGTGTCACGGCTTTTGTGGCCTGGTATCGGGATTACTACCGCGTCTAAACCGCCAGCGCCGTGGTCCTGACCACGGTGCGCAGCGCAAAGGACGATTGCATCTGTCGCACCCCCGGCAGGCGCGACAGGAACTGACGGTGGATGCGGGCGAAATCTTCGGTATCTTCGGCCATGATCTTCAGCAGGTAATCCGCTGTGCCGGCCATGAGGTGACATTCCAGCAGGTCGGGCACGCGGGCCACCTCACGCTCGAAAGCGTCAAGCAGGTCTTCGGCCTGGCTTTGCAGGGTGATTTCCACGAACACCGTCGTCAGCCGGCCCATCTTTCGCGTGTCCAGCAGCGCGACATAGCCAGCGATGTAGCCGTCTTCCTCAAGCCGCTGCACGCGGCGGTGGCAGGCCGAGGGGGACAGGTTCACCACCTCCGACAGTTCGGCGTTGGTGATCCGGCCCTGCTTTTGCAGCACGGTCAGGATGCGGCGGTCTGTGGCGTCTAGGTCCATGATCTTGGCAACTTCTTCGATGAAACGGCGTCTGCGCGGTGGATTCTACCGTAAATCCCCCGTGCCGTCATGCAGAAATCAAAGCATCTGCACGCCAAAAGGCAAAGACTGATCCGATCAGGGACCCAACCCCGCAGGGAGACAGCACATGAAAATCGGTTGCCCGAAAGAGATCAAGCCGCAGGAATTCCGGGTCGGCATGACCCCCGACGCCGCGCATGAGGCTGTGGCGCATGGCCACAAGGTGTTGATCGAAAAAAGCGCTGGCGTGGGCGCAGGCTTTACCGACGCTGACTACAAGGCAGCGGGCGCAAAGATCGTCGACACCGCCGAAGAGGTGTTTGAAAAGGCCGACCTGATCGTCAAGGTCAAGGAACCGCAGCCGGTGGAACGCAAGCGCCTGCGCGACGGGCAGGTGCTGTTTACGTACCTGCACCTTGCCCCCGATCCGGCGCAGACCAAGGATCTGCTCAAATCCGGGGCCACCTGCATCGCCTATGAGACGGTGACGGATGACCGGGGCGGCCTGCCCCTTCTTGCCCCCATGTCCGAGGTTGCCGGTCGGCTGGCCCCGCAGGTCGGGGCCTGGACGCTGCAAAAGGCGAACGGCGGGCGTGGGGTGCTGCTGGGTGGCGTGCCGGGGGTGTTGCCGGGACGGGTTCTGGTGATCGGCGGGGGTGTTGTCGGCACCCATGCGGCCAAGATTGCCGCCGGAATGGGGGCGGATGTCACGGTCATCGACCGGTCCCTCAACCGGCTGCGCTATCTGGATGACGTGTTCGGAGGTGCGTTCAAGAACGCCTACGCCAGTGCGGGCAACACCATCGCCCTGGCGCGGGAAGCCGACCTTATCATCGGCGCGGTGCTGATCCCGGGGGCCGCAGCGCCCAAGCTGATCAGCCGCGCACAACTGGCCGAACTGAAACCGGGGGCGGCGTTGGTTGATGTGGCGATTGACCAGGGCGGCTGTTTCGAGACCTCAAAAGCCACCACCCATCAGGACCCGATCTATGAGGTGGACGGCATCATGCACTACTGCGTGGCCAACATGCCGGGGGCCGTGGCCCGCACCTCAACCCTCGCACTGGGCAATGCCACGATGCCCTTCATGCTGGCGCTGGCCGACAAGGGCTGGAAAAAGGCCTGCGCCGAGGATCGTCATCTGCTGGCCGGTCTGAATGTCCACGCAGGCAGGCTGACCTATGAGGCGGTAGGCGCAGCTTTGGGCCTGCCCTCAATCACCGGGGCAGAGGCATTGAATATCTGAGGTCGGAAGCCCGCAGGACACTATCCTGCGGGCCAAAGGGTGTCACGCCAGAGGGCGTGCCCTGAGGGTTGCCAGGATTTCCGCCAGCAATTCAGCCTCGGTCGGGCCGGTCGGCGCGGCTGGGGCTGCTTCCTTCTTCGGCATCATGCGGTTGACCGCCTTGACGATCAGGAACACCACCCAAGCCACGATCACGAACTTGATTATGGCGGTAATGAAGTTGCCAATGGCGAACTTTGCCTCACCGATCGAGAAGCCCCAGGTTGAAAAGTCGATGCCGCCGATGATCATGCCAATGACCGGCTGGATAATATCATCGACAAGCGACGTCACAATGGCGGTGAACGCCGCGCCGATAATGATCCCCACGGCCAGATCAAGCACATTGCCCTTCGAGATAAAGGCTTTGAATTCGTTAAGCATTCCACGTTTCCCTCTTTGTCGCCCACCATTTTGGGGGCATCTTGGTCGCACAGGCGCACAGGCCCGCCGGAACTATCGCACAGGTTATCGCGCTTCCGAACGGGGAATTTTCCCCTAAGGTCATCGCACCCCGCATGAAGGAGCAGGTCTTGACCCACCTTGGCGATTTTCCGATCACCCACCGCTGGCCACCGCGCGATCCGCAGGCGATCCAGTTGTATTCACTACCCACCCCGAACGGTGTGAAGGTTTCCATCGCGCTGGAAGAGATGGGCCTGCCTTACGATGCGCATCTGATCGACTTTGGCAAGAATGATCAGACCAGCCCGGAATTCCTCAGCCTGAACCCCAACAACAAGATCCCCGCGATCATTGATCCAATGGGGCCAGGGGGGCAGGCGCTGGCCCTGTTCGAAAGTGGGGCGATCCTGCTGTATCTGGCGGAAAAGTCCGGCAAGCTGATCCCCGAGGGGAAGCGCTGGCAGACGATCCAATGGCTGATGTTCCAGATGGGCGGTCTTGGGCCTATGTTCGGCCAGTTGGGCTTTTTCCACCATTTCGCAGGGAAAGAGGTTGACGACCCCCGCCCCAAAGAACGCTACCGGGCCGAGGCAGAGCGTTTGCTGAAGGTCCTTGATGCGGCACTTGCGGGCAAAGACTGGGTCGTTGGGGAATTCTCCATCGCCGACATCGCGATCGGCCCCTGGCTGCGAACGCTGCGCGATTTCTACCAGGCGGGCGAAATTGCCGGTTGGGGCCAGCTCAAGCATGTCCCGGCCTATCTGGACCGGTTCCTTGCGCGGCCTGCCGTGCAGCGTGGGCTGGTGCAACCAGCGCGCGCCTAACGCGGGGCAGCAGCGCGGCGCAGCCGGTCGTTGATCGCGCGGCCAAGGCCGACCTCGGGCACGGGCGCAAAGGCGATGCGGCCACCGGGGCCGGCCATCCGGTCAGCCGTACGCAGGGTCTGGAACAGGCGTGACGCTGCCTCGACCAGATCGCCGGTTGCCGACAGGGTCAGTGCGCCCGTGACCAGCCCGAAGCCAACCAGAACCTCGCCCGGCTGTGCAACTGTCACGCCAAGCCGCACCCCCGCCTCGGGCGCGTAGTGGGACGCCAGCTGTCCCGGCGCGGTGGGCTTTTCCCCATCGCCGCCCAGCGCCAGCGATTGGCCCAGCGCCGCCTCCAGCGCCTCAGCCGGCACACCGCCGGGACGCAGAAGCATTGGCTTTGGGTCGGCAAGCACGATGGTGGACTCCAGCCCCACCGCGCAGGGACCACCGTCCAGAACAGCGGCGATGCGGCCCGAAAGCCCGTCCAGCACATGATCTGCCCGCGTTGGGGACACCCGGCCCGAGGGGTTGGCGGAAGGCGCTGCAACCGGCCCCCCAAACGCCCGAAGAATTGCCTGCGCCAAGGGATGTGCAGGCACCCGCACGGCGACCGTTGCCAGTCCCGCCGTGACCAGCGGCGAAAGACCAGCACTCTCGCGCAGCGGCAACACCAACGTCAGCGGCCCGGGCCAGAACGCCTGCGCCAGGGCGCGGGCATTGGGGCCAAAAAGCGCCATCGCCTCAACCGCCGCAAGGTCGGGCAGATGCACGATCAAGGGGTTGAAACTGGGCCGTCCCTTCGCCTCATAGATCCGCGCCACCGCAAGGTCAGACCGCGCATCCCCGCCAAGGCCGTAGACCGTCTCGGTCGGGAAGGCGACAAGGTTGCCGGCGGCCAGAAGGCTTGCGGCCTCGGCGATGCCGGCGGTGTCTGGGGCAAGGGTGCGTGTCATGGGCGTCTGACGCAGCGTCCAGCTTGAAGGGCGGCATGAAAGGGGTAGCCTTCCCCTTGCAGCTGTCCTTACGGCAGCCCCCCCGTTTTGCCAAGCCTTCCACAGGAGCCCCCCATGCCCTACCGCGCCCCGGTCAAGGACATCCGCTTTATTCTCGATCATGTCGTGGGGTTTGACCAGGTCACCGCCACCCCCCGCTTTGCCGACGCGACCCCGGACATGGCCGAAGCGATCCTGGCAGAGGCAGGGCGCATCGCGACCGACATCATCGCGCCCCTGAACCGCGCGGGCGACAAGCACCCCGCGCGGTTGGAGAACGGGGCGGTCGTCGCTTCTCCCGGCTTTGCCGAAGGCTACCGGGCCATCGCCTCGGGCGGGTGGGTGGGGATGGCGGCCAGCTTGGACCATGGCGGGATGGGCCTGCCCTTCACCCTTGCCTTGGCGGTGGATGAGATGATGTCGGGTGCCTGCCTGGCGCTGAACCTGAAACCCGTGCTGACCAAGGGCCAGATCGAGGCGTTGGAGCATCACGCCAGCGACGAGATCAAGGCGATGTATCTGCCGAAACTGACCTCGGGCGAATGGTCGGGCACGATGAACCTGACCGAACCACAAGCGGGCAGCGACGTGGGCGCGCTGAGCACCAAGGCGGAACCGAACGGCGACGGGACCTATGCGGTCACCGGGCAGAAGATCTACATCACCTGGGGCGACAGTGATCTGGTGACCAATGTCTGCCATCTGGTTCTGGCGCGGCTTCCCGACGCTGCGGAAGGCACGAAGGGTATCAGCCTGTTCATGGTGCCAAAGTTCATCCCTGACGCAGGTGGCAACCCCGGCCTGCGCAACAGCCTGCGGGTGGTCAGTCTGGAACACAAGCTGGGCATCCACGGCAGCCCCACTTGCGTGATGCAGTATGACGCGGCCACCGGCTGGCTGGTCGGCGCGCCACACAGGGGCATGGCCGCGATGTTCACCATGATGAACAACGCCCGTCTGGCCGTGGCGATGCAAGGGGTGGGCGTGGCCGAGGCGGCATTGCAGCATGCGCTGACCTATGCCGCTGACCGGCATCAGGGGACCACGCCCCTGTCTGACAATGGGGCGATCATCGACCACGCCGATGTGCGCCGGATGTTGGCCATCATGCGCGCCGAGGTGTTTGCAGCCCGCGCCATTGCCCTGTCCTGCGCCGTCGCCGTCGACATGGCCACCGCTACCGGCAACGCCGACTGGCAGGCGCGGGCGGCGTTTCTGACGCCCATTGCCAAGGCGCATGGCACCGACATCGGCTGCGAAGTGGCGCATCTTGGCGTGCAGATTCACGGCGGTATGGGGTTCATCGAGGAAACCGGCGCTGCCCAGTTTGCCCGTGACGCCCGGATCACCCCGATCTACGAAGGCACCAACGGCATCCAGGCGATGGACCTTGTCGCGCGCAAGATGGCCGACGGCGGCGAGGCCGCCTTTCGCCTCATCGACGAGGTGCAGCGTGACGCCGAGGCCGCCCGTGCCACCCTGCCCGACCTTGCGGATGACGTGTGGCACGCGTCCAAGGCGCTGCGCGAGATGACACAGGCACTGTTGGCGCAGCCCCTGAATGACCGTTTCGCCGGGGCGGTGCCGTATCTGCGCGGCTTTGCCCGCATCCTTGGCGGCCATGCCCATCTTAAAGCCTCCCTTGCCGACCCCGCCCGCGAACCCCTGGCCCGCGTGATGATCCGCCGGATCCTGCCCGAGCATCTGGCGCTTTTCGCCCAAGCGCGCGAAGGTGCGGCCGGGCTTTATGCGATCAGCGCCGAGGATCTTGCCGCGTGACAGTTGCCATTCGCCACCCGTTCGACATTCCGCCTGCCGAAGGCGGGGCGATTGAGGTAGCGCCCGGCATCCTGTGGCTGCGCCTGCCGCTGCCAATGGCGCTGGACCATGTGAACATCTACGCGCTGGACGACGGCTCCGGCTGGACAATCGTTGACGCGGGGTTGTCCACCAAACGCTCAAAGGCGATCTGGGGCGCGCTTTTGGCGGGGCCGTTGCAGGGCAAGCCGGTTTGTCGCGTTATCCTGACCCATCACCACCCTGACCATGTGGGGCTGGCGGGCTGGTTTCAGTCGCATGGGGCAGAACTTCTGGCCACCCGCACTGCCTGGCTTTACGCCCGGATGCTGACCCTTGACGTGCAAGACCGCCCCACGCCCGAAGGCATGACCTTTTACCGCCGCGCGGGCCTGTCCAAGGCTGAACTTGCGCTGAAGGCCACTGAACGCCCGTTCAACTTTGCCGACATCGTCGATCCGATGCCGCTGGGCTTTACCCGGCTGCTCGAAGGTCAGCGCCTGCACGCAGGTGGGCGCGACTGGACTGTCCGCATCGGCCACGGTCATGCGCCTGACCATGCGACCTTGTGGTCGGATGACGGGATCATTCTGGGTGGCGATCAGCTGCTTCCCGGCATTTCCGCCAACATCGGCGTCTATCCGACCGAACCTGATGCCGACCCTCTGACCGACTGGCTGGACAGTTGCCGCGCCTTTCTGCCCCATGCAAGGGACGATGATCTGGTGCTGCCCGGCCACAAGCTGCCGTTTACCGGCCTGCCCTTCCGGCTGGGGCAGATGATCGAAAATCATGAAAGCGCGCTGATCCGCCTTTTGGCGCATCTGTC
The DNA here is from genome assembly GCA_031425675.1 of Paracoccaceae bacterium. Lineage (GTDB taxonomy): Bacteria > Pseudomonadota > Alphaproteobacteria > Rhodobacterales > Rhodobacteraceae > Tabrizicola. Next base: position 7,337 of record JANPJU010000067.1, read on the forward strand.
CACCCCCAGAACCGCCGCCCAATGCTTTCCCCCTCTCTTCAAGCGCGAGATTGGCCCGGGTGAGCATGGCCTTGCCCTGGTCGAAGCGATTGCCCACCTGAACTGCCTTTTGAAGCGCGGGCTGGTATCGCGCTCCCTGGATCCATCTGGTGCCTGGGAATGGCAGAGTTGATATCACAACGTGGCCCGCTTCGCCCCCGTGACAGCGCGCCACGAATAGGCTATTGGGCAGGAAAATCAGACAAAAGGGAACGCCATGGCCGACCATGACAGTGAACACAAGCACGGCTCGATGAACATTCGCGCACAGGAAAAGACCTTTTCCGGATTCATCCGCCTGTCGATCATCGTGGGTTGCGTCACCATTGGCATCCTGATCTTCATGGGCCTCGCCAACGCCTGAACTGCATCCGTCCCGGGGGTCCCATGCTGCGCCTTGTCCTAAGCCTTGTGGCCCTTCTGGGGCTCGCCGCCTGCGGCGCCGAGCCGAAATGGGCACCGGAAGACCAGGTTCAGGCCGCGCGCTTTGTCGCCGGGCCGCCGACCTATATCACGCTCTATACCGTGGTTAACAAAGGCTCGGGCTCAGGCGCACATTCGGCCATCCTGGTAAACGGGTCCGAACGCCTGATCTTCGATCCCGCTGGCACCTGGACGCACCCCCGCTTGCCCGAACGCAACGATGTGCATTTCGGCATGACCGACCGTGCCATCGCCTTTTACATCGATTATCACGCCCGCAAGACCTATGACGTGATCGAACAAAAGGTCTTCGTCTCGCCCGAGGTGGCCGAATTGGTGCTGCAACGGGTCAAGGATTACGGTGCCGTGCCAAAGGCGATGTGCACCGCCGCGACATCCTCGGTCCTGCGCGGCGTGCCGGGGTTTGAGGGGCTGCCGTCCACATGGTATCCGAAGAAACTGTCAGACGCCTTTGGCGCGTTGCCCGGTGTCAGCACCCGCAAGATCACCGACGATGATGACGACAGCAACCACGGCGTCCTTCTGGTGCAGGCCAACGGCAACCCGCTGGAGTGATGGCCCCGCAGTTGGCCGCACGCGCCGGGGCTTGCGCGACCGGGGTGATCCTTTAGGGTCGCGCTTCAGGTCGTGGTTTTCGGAAAGGCACCAGCTTGCGCATCTTTGGCGTCATCCTTGCAGGCGGTCAGGCGCGGCGGATGGGCACCGACAAGGCGCTGGTACCCCTGGCGGGGCGCCCCCTCTTGGCCCATGTGCTGGACCGGCTGGAGCCGCAGGTTGAGCGTGTGTTGATCTCGGCCAACGGTGACCCTGCCCGATTTGCCGCGTTTGGCTGCCCGGTCGTGTCGGATGTGACGCCACAAGGCCCGCTATCCGGCATCCTCGCCGCCATGACCCGGGCTGCGCAGCTTGGGGCGACGCATCTGGTCTCAGCCCCCGTTGACACGCCGTTTCTGCCGGGTGATCTGGTGCCGCAACTGCTGATGGCGGCGGAAGCGTCGTCCGAAGGTCTGGCCCTTGCCCGCTCAACCGATGGCGATCACCCGGCAACTGCGCTGTGGCCCATTGCCCTTGCCCCGGCACTGGCCGCCTTTCTGGCCGAAGGTGGCGCGAAGGTCACCCTTTTTGTCCATGCCCACCACGCCGCCCGCGCCGATTTCGCAGACGCCCGCGCGTTCCTGAACCTGAACACGCCCGAAGACCTTGCCGCCGCCGAAGCCCTGCTGAAAGGCGCAGCATGAAGGTTTACGGTGTGATCGGCTGGAAAAACGCCGGCAAGACCAGCCTGATGGAAAGGCTGGTGGCCGAGATTACCGGGCGGGGCTTCACAGTCTCTACCGTCAAGCACGTCCACCACGCAGTGGACCTTGACCAGCCCGGCAAGGATACTTTCCGGCACCGGCAAGCGGGCGCGCGTGAGGTGGTCCTTGCCTCAGTCGACCGTTTTGCGCTGATGGTTGAACATCGCGGGCCCGAGCCGGAGCTTGCCGCGATCCTGGCCCGGCTTGCCCCGGTCGATCTGGTGCTGGTCGAAGGCTACAAGCGCGACGCCCATCCAAAGGTTGAGGTGTGGCGGGCCGAAACCGGCCAACCCCTGATCCAGCCGGGCGACCCCCTGGTGCGCGCCGTGGCGACCGATGCAGCCCTTGACCTGCCCGTGCCGGTTCTGGACCTGAACGACACCGCCGCCGTGGCCGGTTTCATCCTGGCGGAGGTGGGGCTTGCGGTTTGACCGGGTGATCGTGGTCGACTGGTCTGGCCGCGCCGCCCGCAGCCCGGCCCGCGAAAGCAAGGACGCGATCTGGATCGGTGCGCACTCTGCCGACCACGCGACCCAAACCTATTGCCGCAGCAGGGCCGAGGCTGAGGTCTGGCTGCATCAGGCCCTGTCCGAAGGCGGGCGGCAATTGGTCGGGTTTGATTTTCCAATGGGCTATCCCACCGGCCTTGCCCACCGCCTGACCGGAACGCACAACGCCCGCGCGCTGCATGGCTGGCTGGCCGACAAGATCAGCGATGCGCCCGACAATGCGAACAACCGCTTTGCGGTGGCGGGGGCGATCAACCTGCTGCTTTCCGGGCCGGGAAAAGCCTGCGGGCCGTTCTGGGGCTGCCCGAAAGCGCGCCCGGTGCCGGACTTGCCCTCGCTCAAGACCGTGGATTATGCGGCCCTTGGGCTGACCGAAAAACGGCAGGTGGAGCGGGAGAATCCGCCTGCGAAACCGGTCTGGCAGCTTCTTGGGGCGGGGTCGGTCGGGTCGCAGGCGCTGCTGGGAATTCCGGTTGTTCATCGGCTGGCCCGGACATTTAACGCCGCGATCTGGCCGTTTGAGGCCCCGCGCGATCTGACGCTGGCCGAGGTTTACCCTTCCCTTTTGTCCAGCGCCGTGACCGCTGCCGCTGACCCCATCCCCGACCGGGCGCAGGTCCGGCTTCTGGCCCGTGCGCTGTTCAACCTGTCGCAGCGCGGCCAGCTTGGCCCCCTTCTGGCCACCCCGCCCATCGCGGCCGAGGAAGGCTGGATCCTTGGCGCAGGCCACGCCGCCCTGCTGGCCGAGGCGCTGGAATGGGCGTGACGATCTTTTCTGGCCTGCACCCCCACCTGCGCGCCCAGGCCGCGCGAATCTATTGGGAGGCGTTCGGCGGCAAGCTGGGCCGCGTCCTTGGCCCCGAACACCGCGCGCTGGCGTTCTTTGAACGGGTGATCCGCACCGATCTGTGCTTTGCCGCGATGGATGATACCGGCGCGCTGGTCGGTGTGGCAGGGTTCAAGACTAACACCGGCAGCTTTGCGGGTGGCAGCTGGGCAGACCTGACCGCGATCTACGGCCCCCTTGGCGGGCGTTGGCGCGGCTGGCTTTTGTGGACGCTGAACCGTGAGGTGGACAATGACCGCTTCCTTGTCGATGGCATCTGTGTCGGTCGGATGCATCGCGGCATGGGGATCGGCACGCTGCTGCTGAACGCCCTATTTGCCGAGGCGACCAGCCGGGGCTTCCGGTCGATCAGGCTGGATGTAATCGACGCCAACTGGCGGGCGCGGGCCCTGTACGAACGCCAAGGATTTGTCGCCACCAGAACCGAAGAGATGGGGCTTCTGCGGTATCTTTTTGGCTTTGCCGCTTCAACCACCATGGTACGGCCGCTGACCCCGCCCCCGGTGTGAGGGCCTTGCCCCGACGCCCCCGGCCTGTCAGGATATGATCAAATCCCCATTCAATCGGAGGCTGCAGGCCATGATCACCAAGCGCGAATTCTATATCAACGGGGCTTGGATTGCCCCGAAGGTGGCGCGGGATTGCCCGGTCATCGACCCATCAACCGAAGACGCCTGCGCGGTGATCTCGCTGGGGGGTGAGGCGGACACCAATGATGCCATCGCCGCAGCCAAGGCAGCCTTCCCGGCATGGGCCGCCACCCCGCCAGCCGAGCGTCGCCGCCTCGTGGAAGGCATCCTTGCGCAATATTATCTGCGCAAAGAGGAAATGGCCCATGCCATCAGCCTGGAAATGGGCGCGCCGATTGATATGAGCCGCGACGATCAGGCCGAATGTCTGCCGTGGCATCTGAAGAACTTCCTGAAAGCCTTTGACCATATCGACTGGATCCGCCCGCTTGGCCCCCACGCCCCAGATACCCGCATCGCGCTGGAACCGATTGGCGTCGTCGGGCTGATCACGCCGTGGAACTGGCCGATGAATCAGGTGACGCTGAAGGTTATCCCGGCGCTGCTGGCCGGCTGCACCTGTGTGCTGAAACCGTCGGAAGAATCGCCTCTTTCGTCGATGCTGTTTGCTGAGTTCTGCCATGACGCGGGCGTGCCTGCGGGGGTGTTCAACCTGGTGAACGGCGATGGCGCGGGGGTTGGCAGCACGCTGTCCAGCCACCCGGATGTGGAGATGATCAGCTTTACCGGGTCCACCCGTGCCGGGCGGGCGATTTCGGTTGCCGCCGCGCAGACGCTGAAGCGCGTCACGCTGGAGCTTGGCGGCAAGGGGGCAAACCTGGTCTTCGCCGATGCTGATGCCCGGGCGGTGGAACGGGGCGTGCGGCACATGATGAACAACTCCGGCCAGTCGTGCAACGCGCCCAGCCGGATGCTGGTCGAGCGTGGGTTCTATGACCGCGCCGTCGAAATTGCGGCCGAGGTGGCAAATGCGATCAAGGTCGGCCCGGCCAGCCTGCCCGGCAACCACATTGGCCCGGTTGTGAACAAGCGCCAGTGGGACCAGATTCAGGGCTACATCCGATCGGGCATTGAAGAAGGCGCGCGGCTGGTGGCCGGCGGGCTTGGTCTGCCGGAAGGGATGAACAAGGGCTATTATGTGCGCCCGACGATCTTTGCCGATGTGAAACCCGGCATGACGATTGAGCGGGAAGAAATCTTCGGCCCGGTCATGTGCATGATCCCGTTCGAGACGGAGGCCGAGGCGGTGCAGATCGCAAATGACACGCCTTACGGGCTGACAAACTACGTCCAATCGCAGGACGGCGCGCGGCGCAATCGGCTGGCGCTGGCCTTGCGGGCCGGGATGGTGGAAATGAACGGCAAATCGCGCGGCGCCGGGGCCCCGTTTGGCGGGGTCAAGTCATCCGGTCGCGCCCGCGAAGGTGGCGTCTGGGGGATCGAGGAATTCCTGGAGGTCAAGGCAATCTCGGGCTGGGACGGATCGCAGGACATTGCGGCGGAGTAACTAGCCGTTTCGGGCAAAGCTGTCAGCACTTGCCAAGGCCCACGCCTCGGCAAAGCGCGGGGATGAGGCCGGGTCAGCGATCAGTTGGCCGGGCCTCAACTGCTCATACTGTTCGGCAAGCGAAATTACCCTGTCCGAGGATGCGCGGCGCAAGAAGTGGTGCGGCTTCAGGTCGGCGGGCTGCGCAAGCCCTGCAGCGGCCACCAGTTCGGCCAGGGCATGCAGCGTGTTGTGGTGAAAACTGGCGACGCGTTCGGCCTTGTCCGGCACCACGATGGCGCGCTGGCGCAGAGGGTCTTGTGTAGCAACCCCGGTGGGGCAGGCACCTGTGTGACAAGACTGCGCCTGAATACAGCCGACCGCGAACATGAAGCCGCGCGCGGAACTGCACCAGTCGGCCCCCAATGCCAGCACACGGGCCATGTCAAAGGCCGAGGTGATCTTGCCCGACGCCCCAATCCGGATGCGGTCGCGCAGACCGATGCCGACCAGTGCGTTCTGAACCAATGACAAGCCATCGCGCAGCGGCATCCCGACATGATCCATGAATTCCAAAGGTGCGGCCCCTGTGCCGCCTTCCTTGCCATCGACCACGATGAAATCTGGCGTGATGCCGGTGGCCAGCATCGCCTTGCAGATAGCCATGAATTCCCACGGGTGGCCGATGCACAGCTTGAAACCGGCAGGTTTGCCGCCAGAAAGCTCTCGCATCAGGGCGATCTGTTCCAGAAGGCCTGTGGGCGTGGAAAAGCAGGAATGATGGGCCGGTGAGTTGCAATCCTGCCCCATCGGCACGCCCCGGATCAGCGCGATTTCCTGTGTGACCTTCGCTGCAGGCAGCACGCCGCCATGGCCGGGCTTGGCCCCTTGGGACAGCTTCAGTTCCACCATCTTGATCTGCGGATCAGCGGCGGTATCGGCAAACTTCGCCGCGTCAAAGGTCCCGTCCACTGCCCGCGCGCCAAAGTAGCCCGACCCGAGTTCCCACACAAGATCGCCGCCATGTTCACGGTGATAAGGTGATACGCCGCCTTCGCCGGTGTCATGGAAAAACCCCCCCGCCTGAGCGCCCTTGTTCAGCGCGCGGATGGCGTTGGCGGACAGCGCCCCGTAACTCATCGCGGAGATATTCAGCAAACTGGCGGAATAGGGCTGCGCGGTATCAACCCCAACCAGGGTGCGCATCGCATCATGCGGCTGGGTGCCTTGCGGCGCGATGGAGTGGTGGAGCCATTCGTACTGCTCTTGATACACATCATACATCGTGCCGAAGGGACGCTTGTCGAGGTCACGCTTGGCACGCTGGTAGACGATGGCGCGCTTGTCGCGGGGGAAAGGGGCGCCGTCCTTGTCGCCTTCAAAGAAGTATTGCCGCATTTCAGGCCGGATGGATTCCAGCAGGAACCGCAGGTGGGCTGCGACGGGGTAATTGCGCAGAACGGCGTGGCGGGTCTGCGTCAGATCGTGCGCGCCAATCGCCACCAGCGCCAGGCACAGGACGGCGAAGGGCAAAAGCCACCAGGTCTGCCCGGGGAAGCCTGCGATCAGCGCAAGCGCCGCAAGCGCCAGAATCGCAGGCCAGGTGACCAGAGCGAAGCGGAAGGTGAAGATCGTCGCCAGCATGGGGCCCCCGTATGCCATTTCGCGGCAGTTAAGCACCAAACCTGTGAAAGATCTGCGAATATCAGAAGGGCAAAGGGGCCTCAAAACTGACGCGTTCGCCCGTGGCGGGATGGTGCAGCGACAGCCTTTCGGCGTGCAGCATCAATCGTGGGTAATTGCGTGAGGTTTCGGTCGCGTAGATCTGATCGCCGACGATAGGATGCCCAAGTGCCAGCATATGGACGCGCAGCTGGTGGCTGCGCCCGGTGTGGGGGGTCAGCCGGACGCGGGTTTCGGTATCCGAGCGGTCGATCACCTGCCAGTCGGTTTGGGCGGGCCGGCCGTCGGGCGTCACCTTCTGGCGGGGGCGGTAGTCCCAGTCGCTGCCCAAGGGCAGGTCAACCGTGCCGCTGCCTTCGGCCAGATGACCATGCAGACGGGCGATATAGGTCTTTTGCGCGCGCCGGTGTTCGAATTCCTGCCCCAGGAACCCCTGCGCCTGCTTGGTGCGGGCGAACAGGATCACGCCACTGGTATCGCAATCGAGACGATGGACCAGCAGCGCATCCCATCGGGCGGCTTGCAGGCGGGTCAGCAGACAATCCTGCCGCCCCTCCAGCTTGCCGGGGACGGACAGAAGGCCCGCGGGTTTGTCCATCACAAGAAGCTGCGCGTCCTCATGCAGGAACTGCAGCGGCGTGTTGGGCGGATCATAGGCGAAGTCCGGGATCAGCGAGGGGCCGGACTCAGGCGGTCTGGACATGGTGAGCCTAAACAATGCGGTGGCCTGCGGCAATCAACCGATCGCGCAAGTGGCGGATGTGGGCGGGCCCGACCTCACAGCAGCCGCCGACGATGGTGGCACCCATACTGACCCAGCCAAGGGCGAAATCTGCGTATTTCTCGGGTGTCAGGTCGTGCCGGTGGGTCAGTTCCTTCACTGTGGGCGCATCCTTCAGGAAGTTGCCCGAAATATGGGTGAAGCCGTTGGCATAGGCCCCGAACGGCTTGCCAAAGGGTTTCAGCGCGGCCAGCGCGTCCACCATCGCTTCGGGCACCGAGCAATTGGCCAGGAGGGCGGCGATGGGATGCCACAGCAGGCGCTGCAGATCGGCCACCGGCTCACCCGAGCGAAGTTTTGTCCCGTCACGGTCATCGACCGAAATCGACAGCCAGACCGGCTTTCCCGCCGCCTGCGCACCGATCACTGCGCCTTCCGCAGCTTGGATGGACGCCGCGGTCTCAATCAGGATCAGATCGACATGGGGGCCAAGAAGGCGGGCGATTTCGGCGTATTTCGGCGCGGCCTCGGCCACGGGTTCCGTCAGATCTGGCCGGTAGCTGGCCTGAAGCGGCCCAAGGGAGCCTGCGATGCGGGTACCGGGGTGGGCGGCGCGTGCCTCATGCGCCTCGCCCAGGGCGCGCAGGTGGAGGGCGTGGAAGATGGGGTCCAGCCCGACCCGTTCCAGCCGGTCGTGGTGAATGGCGTAGGTGTTCGTCGTGGCAATGGTGGCCCCGGCGGCGAAGTAATCGGCATGGATGTCACGGACAAGGCCGGGGTGGTCCAGCATCACCCGCGTCGCCCAAAGCGGGGTGGGGTCATCGCCGGAACGGGCCAGCAGTTCTTGGCCCATGCCGCCGTCAAGAAGGGTGATGTCGGTCATCGGGTGGTTCCTTTGGCTGTCCGCCGGGGGTTTCACACCCCCGGACCCCCGTGGGGTATTTGGGGAAGAGAAAGCACAATTTTAGTCAAAGTGTTCAGGTTGCGCCGTGAAAGACCTCGGCGAGGAGGGGGGTCAGCCAGGCCTCATCTTCGGTGGTGAAGGCGGCGGGGGTGTCGCTGTCAAGGTCAAGGACGCCGAGAAGTTTGCCTTGACCGTTCCGGACCGGCAGGACGAGTTCGGATTTCGTCGAAGAGGAGCAGGCGATATGGCCGGGGAACGCCTCAACGTCCGGGACGTTCTGGATTTGGCCAGTGCGGGCGGCGGCGCCGCATACGCCCCTGGAAAATGGGATGACAAGGCAGCCGTGGCCGCCCTGATAGGGGCCGATTTTCAGCAGGTCGGGCGCCGTGACGCGGTAAAATCCGGTCCAGTCTGCATAGGGGTGGGCGTGGTGGATCTCGCAAACCACGGTCGCCATCAGGGCAACGGTATCTGTCTCACCTTCAGTCAGAGCGCGGATGGCGGCGGTGATGGCGGCGCGGTCCAGTTCGGGGGCGATGTCAGTAGCCAAGGGCGCAGCCGTCCTTGCGCGGATCAGAAGCGCCGATCAGGATGTCATCCTGCATCAGGATCGCCTGCGCGCCGCCAATCGGGGTGTCGGGGATGATGACCTTGTGGCCCATTGCGGCAAGATCGGCACGGACGCTGTCGGAATAGCCACGCTCAACCTCCATCCCGTCGACGCCGGAGAAGGCGCGGGGGGTGTCGATGGCGGTTTGCGGGTCCATGGCGAAATCGGTCAGGTTACTGACAAAGCGCGCGTGGCCGGTGGACTGGTAGGCCCCGCCCATCACGCCGAAGGGCATAATGACGCGACCGTTGCGGCGGATCATACCGGGGATGATGGTGTGCATCGGGCGCTTGCCGCCGCCAGCCTCATTCGGGTGGCCTTCGGCAAGGGTGAAGCCCGCGCCCCGGTTCTGGAAGTTGATGCCGAACTTGGTCGAGGCCATGCCCGACCCGAAGCCCCAGAAGACCGAATAGATCAGCGACACGGCCATCCGGTCGCGGTCCACCACGGTGATGTAGATGGTGTCCTTGTGTATGGCTTCGGTCAGGGTGGCGGCAGCTGGCATCGCGCGGGTGGGGTCGATCAGCGCGGCGAGTTTGGCGGCGGTGCCTTCGGACAGCATATGGTCAAGCCGGGTGGTGTGGCTTGGGTCCGCGATGAAGCGGTTGCGGGCATCATAGGCCAGCTTGGTCGCCTCAGCCTCAATATGCGCGCGTTGGGCGCCGGTCGGGTCCATCGCGGCAATGTCGAAGTGTTTCAGGATGTTGAGAAGCAGGATCGCCGTTGCACCCTGGCCGTTTGGCGGGTGTTCCACCAGTTCCACATCACGGTAGGTGCCGGTGACCGGGGTGGTATAGTCACAGGCGGTACTGGCCAGATCGTCCAGCGTATGGGTGCCGCCAAGCGCCTGCAGCGAGGTGATCAGGTCATCAGCTACCTCCCCCTCATAAAACCCGGCGCGGCCTTCGCGGGCGATGCGGCGCAGGACTTCGGCCTGATTGGGCGCACGGAAGACCTGGCCGATGCGGGGGGCCTGGCCGATCAGGCTGTAGAAGTTGCGCGCGGCACCGGTCAGGCAGGGCAGATCGGCCGCCCAGTCAAAGGCGACACGAGGGGCAACGGGGATGCCTTCGTCAGCATAGTGGATTGCGGGGGCCAGGATCTGTGCCAAGGGCAGGCGGCCATGGTCGGCGTTCAGACGGCAGAAGGCGTCAATGGCACCGGGCAGGGTGATCGCCTCAACCCCGCGGGTGGGGATCGCCGTCAGGCCCTTGGCGCGCAGGGCGGCGGCGTCCAGACCCTTTGGCGCGCGGCCAGAACCGTTGAGCGCCATAACCTCTTCCGTGCCGGTGGGTTTGACCAGAACGAAACAGTCGCCGCCGATGCCGGTCATCTGCGGTTCGGCAATGCCAAGGACAAGTGCGCCGGCAATGGCGGCATCAGCGGCATTGCCACCGGATTTCAGCACCTCAACCGCGACCTGGGCCGCGATGGGGTGGGATGTGGCACAAAGCCCGTTCTGCGCATAGACGGCAGAGCGGCCTGGAAGATGAAGATCGCGCATGAAGCCCCCCGGTTTGGCGTCAGGCTAAGACCCTGCAGCGCCAAAGCCAAGGGGGAGAAGTGCCCTGACAGCCGGACAGTGTCTGGGACCGAAGATAGGGGTGCCAGGGGCAGGCCGATGAAAGCCTGCGGCAAAGCGCGTGAAGAAAAGGCGTGCAAACTGGCGACGTGGTGTGGCGAAACCTTGGCCTTTGCTGCAAGATCGACGCAAGTTTGCCAGTTCGCCTAAAGCGGGATCACAAAACTGAGCCGGTTCTGCCCCCCGACGCGGGAATACAGCAGGCCGTCGGTCAGCCGCCGGATCATGTTCCAGCCGAACCCGCCTTCGGGAAGGTCGGCCAACGCAAGGCTGGCAAAACTGTCGCCCGGATTGGCGCGGGGCACCGGATGCTTGCCGTCGGGCAGGCGGCCGCCGGGCATGGGAGCGCCGTCGTCAGTGACCTGACAGGACAGCCCTGCCCGACCCAGAATCAGCGATACCGTGATCTTGCCCGGCCCAGCCGCATAGGCATGTTCGGCGATGTTGTTCAGGACTTCGGCCAACACAACCTCAACCGTGCCATGCTGGTCGGGCGTCAGCTGCGACAAGGGCGGCACCGCAGTCATCTGGGCAAGACCTGCACGCACGGCAAGGGGATCACTGTCCAGCACGCAGGTGTGACTGGCACCCGCGCCACTTGCGTCAGGCGCTGGCGTCATGTGAAAGCGCCGCGGCATGGGTCGGATGGATGGTGAAGATCGTATCCATCCGCGTCAGACGGAACACTTTTTCAACCGTGGGCGTCAGGCTGGACAGCTCCAGCGCGCGGTCAGGCCCCAGCAGCTTTTTCACCGCGACAATTGCGCCAAGACCGCTGGAGTCAAGAAACTGCACCCGTGCCAGATCCAGTACGACACGCGGTTCGCCCGACTGGGCAAGATCACGCATCTTTTCCTTGAACTGGATCGCGCTGGCAGCGTCGATCCTGTCTTCCATCACCAGGACAGACAGCACATTTGGCCAGGTCTGGGTCTGCAGTTGCATCACGGGGTTTCCTTCATGGTTTCCCCGCAGGCTAGACGCAAAGGGTTAGCAAGCCGTAAGCGCCAACCCGGCCTTCGCATCTAATTCAGCTGAAACCCAAGTGGATAGCGCCCGTCTTCGAAATCACCGAACAGGTCGGACAAATCCGGATGATCGACCGGCTCACCAGTTTCATCGGGCACGAGGTTCTGTTCGGATACATAGGCGACGTAATAGCTTTGGTCGTTTTCGGCCAGCAGATGGTAAAACGGCTGGTCTCTGGACGGGCGGCTTTCGGCGGGAATGTTGTCGTACCATTCTTCGGTATTCGAAAAGATGGCATCCACATCAAAAACCACACCACGAAACGGATGCTTGCGATGTCGCAGCACCTGTCCAAGGCTGTATTTTGCGCGGGTTGTCTGCATAACAACGTTCCCCATGCCAGTTTATAGCTTCAAGCCGGATTCGTTGTCCACCGATCCGCGCCTCCGACAAGGGAAACAGTCTGTGAACCTGCAGCCTACAGTCCGCCGCCTCGCGGTTTTCTGAACAGGGGGTCGGGTCTTCCCCATTTCATCGCCACGCGGTTTGCGCTACTGTCAGCCCAAGAAAAAAAGGCACGAGGGGCAAATGAGCAGGTTTCTCCGTGCGGCGATGCTGTTGATGTTCCTTGCCTCTTGCGGGGGCGGCGGCAGCTATTCGGCGCCACGACAACTGGACGATGCTTGCGCAATCGTCCGCGAACGGCCGCAGTATCTGCGGGCGATGCAGGCGACCGAGCGGCGCTGGGGCATCCCTGTGCATGTGCAGATGGCCACAATACACCAGGAATCGAAATTTGTCGGCAACGCGCGCACCCCGCACGCGTTTGCCCTGGGGGTGATCCCGATGGGGCGGCAAAGCACGGCTTACGGTTACAGCCAGGCACTGAACGCGACATGGGAGGAATACCAGAACAGCGCCGGGGGCCGACGCGCCCAACGCGACGACATTCGCGATGCGACCGATTTCATGGGTTGGTACATGGACGAGTCAGCCCGGTCGCTGGGGATTGCCAAGACCGATGCCCAGGCTCAGTACCTTGCCTATCATGAAGGTCGCACCGGCTACGCCAACCAAAGCTACCTTGCAAAGCCCTGGCTGGTCGAGGTGGCCGCCCGCGTTGGTGAGCGGTCAGAGATGTATCGACAGCAACTGGAATACTGCCGCTAATCACCGTTCGGCGCTGGTCAGTTGCCCCGCGCCGCTGTTTCGGCGGTGATGTCGAAAAGGCGCGACCCGAAGCGGCCGCCCTTGGTCATCTCGCCCAGAACGACGGTGGTTTGCGCGCCAAGGTCATCGGTGATGATCCACTGGCGCAGTTCTACCGGGTTGGCGGTGAAGACCAGTTCAATCGTGCCATACTCGGGCGCGTCCGGGTCTTGCGCACGAACGCGGGTCGCGGTGCCGTCATCCTCATGTCCGACAACCATTCGGGCGCGGCCAAGGTTGACATTTTCGCCGAGGATCAGGTTCAGCGGCGTGCGCTTCAGTGGGTACTGTTCCGGCGGCTGGTTCGACTTGGAATCGAAGATCGCCACCTGTTGGCCACCGGCGATGACAAGGCTGCGGTCAGGCGGATCATACTCAAAGCGGACCCGTCCGGGCCGGTGGATATAAAGTGTGCCGGTCGACAGTGTACCGTCCGAATTGATCTGGGTAAACGTCGCCTCAACCGTGGTCAGACCGTTCAAATAGTCTGACAGATTGGCAAGCGATATCTTCTCCGCCGCCGCGGGCAGCGGAAGGAGAAGGGCGAGCGGGGCCAGTATGGCGAAGCGACGGTTCATGGGATCAACATAGCGGCGGCGACCGGCAATTGCACCCCCACGACGAGCCGGGTCGCAAGGACGTGCCAACTGCGTGAAGCAGCGTGAAGCGCCCAAAGCTTCGACAGAACAATATGAAAGCAGTGGATTCTTCGCCCAATACGCTGATCTAAAGTGGTTTGTTGCATCGAACGCTTGCAGAACGCCCATAATCACCAAGATATTCTGTAGAAACGCGGGTATCTCCTTGGTCAGACAAGTCAGATCAGGGTGGCAAACATGAAGGTCGTGGTTCTGGGCGCTGGCGTGATCGGGGTGACCTCGGCCTGGTATCTGGCACAAGCGGGTCATGAGGTGACGGTAATCGACCGTCAGCCCGCTGCGGCACTTGAGACCAGCTTTGCCAATGCCGGTGAGATCAGCCCCGGATACTCCTCACCCTGGGCGGCACCGGGGATTCCGCTGAAAGCCTTGAAATGGATGTTCATGGAACACTCCCCCCTGATCATCCAACTCCGGATGGACATGGTGAAGCTGCAGTGGATGGCACGGATGCTGATGAACTGCACAGCCTCGGCCTATGCGGTGAACAAGTCCCGCATGGTGCGGTTGGCCGAATATTCGCGGGATTGCCTGATCGACCTGCGGGCGGAAACCGGGATTTCCTATGACGAGCGGACCCAGGGCACCCTGCAGCTGTTCCGCACCGAAAAGCAGGTGGCGGCGGCGGCGAAGGACATCGCGGTGCTGCAAGCCGATGGCGTGCCGTTCGAAGTGCTGACCGCTGACCAGTGCGTTGCGGCGGAACCGGGCCTGGCCTTGGCGCGCGGCAAGATCGCAGGCGGGCTGCGCCTGCCGGGCGATGAGACGGGCGATTGCTTCAAGTTCACCCAGTCGTTGGCCGATATGGCGCGGGCGGCAGGGGTGACCTTCCGGCATGGCGTGGCGATTGACCGTCTGGAGGCTGCGGGCGGGCGGATCGTTGCCGTCCACACCTCGGCGGGGCAGGTGACGGCGGATAGCTTCGTACTGGCACTGGGGTCCTATTCGCCAATGCTGGCGGCACCTTTGGGGATCAAGCTGCCGGTGTATCCGGTGAAGGGCTATTCGATCACGGTGCCGGTGGTGGATGCAGACAAGGCCCCGGTATCCACTGTCATGGACGAAACCCACAAGATCGCGATCACCCGCCTTGGTGACCGTATCCGCGTGGGCGGGATGGCCGAGATTGCCGGGTTCGACCTGACCCTTTCCCCCAAGCGGCAGGCGACGCTGACCCATTCGGTCGAAGATCTGTTCGGCGGCGCAGGCGACCAGTCGCGCGCGCAGTTCTGGTGTGGCCTGCGGCCAATGACGCCCGACGGGACGCCAATCGTCGGACGCTCACCCATGCAGAACCTGTTCCTGAACACCGGGCATGGCACGCTTGGCTGGACGATGGCGGCAGGGTCCGGCCGGGTGCTGGCGGATATCGTCAGCGGCAAGCGCGCCGGGATCGAGGCTGCAGACCTGGGCTACGCCCGCTATCTGCGCGAGGGACGGAACGGCATTATTCCAGCGGGCGGGATGCCGGTTCCAGCATAAGGCTGGGTTTGCCTGCCAGCGAAAGCCCGCACCAGAATGGCGTCAGGCCGATTGCACGCGGGCATGCTGCGGCGGATAGCGAAACTGGACGCGTGACGGCGCTTCAATCCGTTCCGCAACGGTCACCGCAGCGTCTGGCGTAACCAGCGGTGTCACCACAACGCGCCGCAGGTGCGCGACCGCGCGCTGCACCCCATCAACCGGCGCGGCAAGGGCCTGCTGCCAGTCCTGCGCCGTTGCATGACGGTCAGCCGCCTGCACGGAAAGTGCCTTGTCAATTGTGCCAAGAAACCCGCGCGGATAGCCCGTCACGGTGCGCGCCAGCGACGGCAGCGGATCGGCCTGCCCCTCCAGCACGGCAGCAAGACGGGTCTGACACGCGACAGGCGCCTCGCCGGTGATTGCGTGATAAAGCGACGCGCCAAGGGCATAAAGGTCGCTGCCTGGGCCTATCACCGCATTCGCCTCATACTGCTCGGGCGGGGAATAGCCGTCCTTGACCAGACTGAAACCGCTGTGCCGTTCACCAACCCCTGCCACCATCTTGCGGGCCGAGCCGAAGTCGATCAGCACCGGTTCGCCATCGGCGCGGATGCAGATGTTGTCCGGCGAGATGTCGCAATGCAGCACGTTGCGGTCATGGATATGCGCCACAGCCGAGACCATTTTGTGCGTCAACGAAACAATCTGGGCAGGCGTCAGGTCGCCCTTCTTTTCTTCAATCATGTCCAGAAGGTCATGGCCCCGGATATACTCCAGCGCCATGTAGGCGGTTTCGTTTTCCTGAAACACATGCCGGACACGCACGATGTTGGGGTGCGACATCCGGGTCAGCGTCTGAGCTTCCTCAAGAAACGACCGGATGGCCTTTTGCATGGGTGCCTTGCTGGCTTCGGACCGAGCGCGGACGGCGGTCTGGCTGCGGCTGCAAAAGGCGGGAACGAAACATTCCTTCAGCACGACATCGCGGTTGAAGCTGTTGCGCGCCAGATAGGTGATTCCAAAGCCGCCAGCCCGCAGGAAGGACGCGATATGGTATTGGCCATGCGACAACGACGTTCCAGGCTGCAGGACATCGTCAAGATCAGTGTCTTGATCCGGAACCGATGATTTGTCGAAGGCCATGATCGTCAGCACCCCCAGCAGGCCAAGTCTTCACCGATTTACGTCCCCAAACGCTTGTCGGCTCAACCGCTAATATGAACCCGCAACCCGTGATTGCAACATTTTTCAAGCAGGTTTGAGGCACCAGCCCCCTTTGCGCCCCGGAAAGGCCAGATTCCCGGCAGTTCCAGCCTGCGAGCAGAGGCGATCAAGCCGGTCTTGCCTTTACCGTCAAAGAAATATGACAGCAGAAAGGGTTAAGCCGCGCTAACCGATTCGGTGGTGTTGGCCGCGGGCCGACGGTTCGTGGGGTCGCGGACTACCGCTCTTCCACCAGGATTTCGCGTTTGCCCACATGGTTGGCGCGGGTCACGACGCCCTGATCTTCCATCTGCTCGACCAGCTTGGCGGCCTTGTTGTAGCCGATGCCCAGCTTGCGCTGGATGTAGCTGGTCGAACACTTGCGATCCTTCGCCACGATGGCGACAGCCTGGTCATACAGCGTGTCGTCGCCTTCCGAATTCAGGCCAAGGACGGCGTCAATCTCATTGTCACGCTCATCCTCGGGGCTTTCGACGACGCCGGACATGTAGACCGGCGGGCCGTAGGATTTCAGGTGGTTGACGATCTCTTCAACCTCTTCATCGCTGACAAACGGCCCGTGGATCCGGGTGATTTTCGCCCCGTTGCCCATGTAAAGCATGTCGCCCATGCCCAGCAGCTGTTCGGCGCCCTGTTCACCCAGAATGGTGCGACTGTCGATCTTGGAGGTGACCTGAAAGCTGATCCGTGTCGGGAAGTTGGCCTTGATCGTGCCGGTGATCACGTCAACGCTGGGGCGCTGGGTGGCCATGATCAGGTGGATACCGCTTGCGCGGGCCATCTGGGCAAGGCGCTGGATGCACGCCTCAATCTCTTTGCCGGCGACCATCATCAGGTCGGCCATCTCATCCACCACCACCACGATGTAGGGGATGGTGACGGGCTGGAATTCTTCGGTCTCAAAGATCGGGTCGCCGGTTTCTTCGTCAAAGCCGGTCTGGATGGTGCGCTTGAACATCTCTTGTTTTGACAGCGCCTCACGCACGCGGCCGTTGTAGCCTTCGATGTTGCGCACGCCCATCTTTGACATCTTGCGGTAGCGTTCCTCCATCTCTCCGACCACCCATTTCAGGGCGACAACCGCCTTTTTCGGGTCGGTCACGACGGGGGACAGAAGGTGCGGGATGCCGTCATACACCGACAGTTCCAGCATCTTCGGGTCGATCATGATCAGGCGGCATTCCTCTGGCGTCAGCTTATAGAGGAGGCTGAGGATCATCGTGTTGATCGCGACGGATTTGCCCGAGCCCGTGGTCCCGGCAATCAGGAGGTGAGGCATCTTTGCCAGGTTGGCAACAATCGGGTCACCGCCGATGTCCTTGCCCAAGGCCAGCGGCAGGCGCATCTGGCTG
>JANPJU010000068.1:0-6886 GCA_031425675.1 Paracoccaceae bacterium
CAGGGGCGATCCTTGTCGTATTGATTTCCATCTTCGGGCCTATGTCCGGCGCCCATTTCAACCCGCTGGTCACCCTTGCCGCACTCCTCACCCGCAGCATGACTGCAAAAGAGGCAGCAGGCTACATTGCCGCACAATTCATCGGCGCGCTTCTCGGCGTCATCATCGCCCACGCCATGTTCGAACTGCCCCTGCTGCAAGCCTCGACCACCATGCGCAGCGGCGGTGCCCAATGGCTTGCCGAGGTCGTGGCCAGTTTCGGGCTGCTCACGGTGATTTTTCTCAGCGTCAAAAATGCCCCGCAACAGGTGGCCATGAATGTCGGCCTCTACATCACCGCCGCCTACTGGTTCACCGCCTCCACCAGCTTTGCCAACCCGGCGGTGACCTTGGCCCGGTCATTCTCCGACACCTTTGCCGGGATCAGGCCTGAAGATGTTCTGGGATTTGTGCTTGCCCAACTCATGGGAGCGGTCCTGGCTATCGCGGCGGACCGCTGGATTTGGAAATCCAATTAAAGCCGGTGAAGTTTCTCAAATTCCGTTGCAATAGTATTTTTCCTCGCCCCATGGGGGAGAGGAAGGGGCCCGTCCTGCGATGCGAAGCAAGCAGGATGGGAAGGTGAGGGGGACTGGGTGGATTCAATTGCAAGACCTGATCCCCCTCACCCTCCCATTGCTCGCGCAATGGGCCCCGCCCTCTCTCCCAAGGAGAGAGGGAAAACCGGAACTGTCATTTCAGGTAAAGATGATTAGGCTTTGGAAACAGGCGGTAGCGAAAGCAAGGCCCGCGCTTCAGCGACGCTGGCGGGATGGCGGCCATAGGAGCGGCAAAGTTCAGCCACGCGCCGAACCAGCGCCGCATTTGAGGGCGCAAGCTCTGTCCCGTTCCACCTGATATTGTCTTCGAGCCCCGTGCGGCAATGACCGCCACGCTCAAGGCACCAGTGATTCACTTCAAGCTGGTGCCTGCCGATTCCCGCCGCCGTCCATGTGGCCTCAGGCGCCAGCCTTGTAATCTCGTCCACCATGAAGTCAAAGGCGGGGCGGATGGCCGGCATGGCATTCTTCACCCCGAACACAAACTGCACATGCAATGGTTTCTGAAGCCGCCCTTCATCGGCCAGACGCAGCGCCTGATAGAGCATCGACAGGTCAAAGACTTCAACTTCCGGCTTCACGTTGTGTTCCAGCATTTTCGTGGCCAGCTCACGGATAAGATCGGGAGAATTTTCGTAAATGATTGTAGGGAAATTGCACGAGCCCGTGGCCAGTGAAGCCATGTCGCAACCGAGATGCAGCATGCCGCCGCGCTCGGAGCCCTTGCCGGAGCGCCCGCCGGTGGAAAACTGCACGATCAGGCCGGGGCAATGGGCGCGCAACCCCTCCAGCAGCCGTGCGAACTTTTCGGGGTCGGAGGAGGGGGTTTCATCATCGTGGCGGACATGGCAATGCGCGATGGATGCGCCCGCCTCAAACGCGGCATGGGTGCTTTCCACTTGTTCCGAAATGGAAATCGGCACCGCCGGATTATGCGCCTTCCTTGGCAATGATCCGGTGATGGCAACGCAGATGATGCAGGGTTTCATGCGGGGGCCAGGACGAAATCAAACTCGGTATCGAAATAGGGGCCGTCAAACCCGGCGGCTTTGGCCTTGGCGGGGTCGGAGACCGGGGTGAATTCCGCCATCAGGCTTTCCTTCACGCCAAACACCGCGTCCGAGGCGATGTAGGGATCATCGGGGTCGAAGATGTGTGTCACCAGCTTGGCAAACCCTTCCGCCTCGATGATGAAATGCAGATGCGCCGGGCGGAAGGGGTGGCGGCCAAGGGAGGCCAGCAGCTTGCCGACCGGGCCATCATCGGGGATCGGGTAGAACTTGGGCTTCACGCCGCGGAAGTGATAGCTGCCATCGGCCCCGGTGCGGAAGACGCCGCGCAGGTTGAAATCGGGTTGCAGGCCCTTTTGCTGCACGTCGTAAAAGCCTTCGTCATTGGCCTGCCAGACGTCGATCCTGGCCCCGGCAATCGGGTTGCCGTGGGTATCAAGGATGCGGCCATGGACCAACATCGGATCACCCTTCTGGTCCAGGCAGATGTCTGCGCCCATCGGCAGTTCCGGGGCATCGGCCACATGGAACGGGCCCAGCACCGTGCTTTCCGACGCGCCCGAGGGTTTGCGGTTGTTGATCGCATCGACCAGCATCGACACGCCAAGGACGTCCGACAGAAGGATGAACTCCTGCCGCCAGTCGGTGCAGGTGTGTCCGGTTTCCGTCAGAAACATGATCGCGCGGAACCATTCCGCCTCGGTCGGTTCAATCTCTTTCACCGCCTCGTGCAGTTTGCGGGTGATGACTTCCATCACCTGTTTCAGGCGGGCGTCCTGCGCGTTTGCGTTGCGCGCGGTGACGACCTTGTCGGACAGGCTTTCGGTGAAATGGCCGCTTTCGGTGGTCATGGTCGCCTCACTTGCCAAGGATGGTGGTCAGAACCCGCGCAAGGTCGGCGGCGGGGTCTTGCGTCAGGCCGGGGCTGCGCCAAGCGACGTGGTGATCGGGGCGGACCAGAAGGCAGCCGTTGTCGGCGATTTCCGAGGCGCGGGACCAGTCGCCGGTGTGGTCGGAGATCGCCTGACGCGGACCGATCACATGGGTGCGGATGGTCATGCCGCGCTTGGCAGCCTCGGCCTTGGCCGCCGCAACCCAAGCCTCACCGCCGATGCCGGTCAGAAGGGTGAACTGCCCCCGACCGCACAGGTCCAGCGTGGACTGCTGCTTGCCATCTGCGGCGAACACCCAGACATGCGGCAGCCGCGCGCCAGGCCAGGTGGTGGGCTGATAATGCAACTCCATGTCCGCATTGGGCGCGGGCTGGGGCTGGCCATCGGTGACCACGGCGGTGGAGGTGTAGCGCTGGTTCATCTCCACCCCGTGGCAGTCGAATTCATATTTCTTGAACGCGATGGCCTTGCGCAGCGCCTCACGCTGCGCGGCCCCGGCTTCGGTCGCATCACAGCGGGCGGCCATGCTGGCGTGGATCTTGTCGTGGTCCATCCCGCCATCCATTCCCAGCGCCTCAAAAATCGGGCCGAATTCGCCGATGGACTGGTTGGCGCGGGTGACGATCTGGCGGGCAATCGGCGCGCGTTCGGGGGAATAGCTGTCCAAGAGGGCAGGGGTCGCATGGCCCTTCACCACGGCGGCCAGCTTCCACGCCAGATTGAACCCATCCTGGATCGAGGTGTTTGATCCCAGCCCGTTTGACGGCGGGTGCCGGTGCGCGGCGTCGCCCATAATGAAGACGCGGCCCTGTTGCATGTGTGTGGCGTGTTGGTTGTTCACCGTCCAGGTGTTGGCCGAAATCAGCTCAATCTCCAGGTCCGGGTCGCCGACCAGCTGGCGCGCGACTTGCGTTGCAAGGGCTGCGTCCACCACCGGGGCGGGCTGGTTGATGTCATAGCCCCAGACGATCAGCCATTCGTTCCACGGCCGCACCATGCGCACCAGACCCATGCCGATGCCGCCCACATTCGCGCCGGGCTGCATGACCCAGTACAGGACGCTTGGCCGGTGGGCGACATAGCGCGACAGGTCGGCCTGGAAGAGGATGTTCATCGACCCGCCGACGCCCATCTTGCCCTCGAACGGCAAGCCGCAATGTTCGGCCACCAGGCTGTTGCCGCCATCCGCGCCGACAAGGAACTTTGACCTTATCACCACATCCTTGCCCGTCAACCGGTCGCGGCAGGTGGTGGTCACACCGTCTGCGTCCTGCACATGGGACAGGTATTCCATGCTCATCCGGCTTTGCGCGCCGCGCGCGCAGGCGGTCTTGAACAGGATCGGCTCCATGAAGGTTTGCGGCAGGTCGTTCATCCGGGTGGGCGACGACATCTGGTGTTCCGCCTGCGACAGGGGGTGTGTGCCCCAGCTTTTCATGCGGCCAAGCTCTTCGCCCGCCAGGCTTTCGCAGAACACGTTCTCACCCATCAGCTCTTGCGGGGCTGCGTGCATGTAGGCCTCAGCCTCAACCTCTGGCCCCAGATCCCGCAACACCTCCATCGTGCGCTGGTTGGTGATGTGGGCGCGGGGCGTGTGGGCCAGCCAGCGGTAGCGGTTCACCACCAGCGTATCCACCCCTTGTGAGGCCAGAAGTGCCGCCGTAGCCGACCCTGCGGGGCCGGTGCCGATGATCAGGATGTCGGTTGTGATGTCAGCCATGACGCGGTGCCTTCAATGCAGAGGGGGAAGAAATGGGAGGCATCGTTGCCCCCCACGTGTGGTGTCTCAGGCCGGAATCCAGCCATAGCGGGCGGTGTCCTTGCCGGCGTAATCGGGGTCAAGATAGATGAAAAGCCGCGTGATCTTGCCGCCCGACACTGTGAAGCAGTCGCAGAACCGGCCCGCGCCCCATTTCGGCTGATCGGCGGCCCAGGGGCCGTCGCGGTGTTCGCCTTCGCTGGTCCCCTCGACGGCAAAGCTGTCGCTGCCATTCATGTACCAGGTAAAGCCTTCGTAGTTGTGCTTGATCCCCTTGAGGGTGCCGCCGACATCGGTGAACATCTGGATGACCGCGTCCTTGCCGCGCGCGACGCCCCATTTCGGGAAGAACACCTCCGCGTCATCGGCGAAGTGGTCAAACAGGCCAAGGCCCGTGGTGGGGGACACCCCGCCTGCGTCCAACGACTTCAGGTAGCTTTCCGCCACCGCCTTGCGGTCGTCGTCGGTCATCGACTGGGCTGAGACGGTCGTTGCGGCACCGGTTGCGACCAAGGCCACGGAAACCCCGACAAGGGCATCGCGGCGGGTCAGATTTGACGTGTCTTTAGTCATGTGACTTCCTCCCGTTGAGTTTATGGCTGGCCCACACCCGGGCTACTCGTGACAAGGCGACGCTGGACAGGGAACAACGCAATTCCAGTGCGGTCGGCGAACAGGCCCCAAAGCCCGCGTGGGGCGAACAGCATCACCGCGATGGCCAGCAGGCCAAGCGCCAGAAGATACCATGCGCCGTAGTCGGCAAAGGCGGTCTGCAGGCCCCAGAAGACAAGGACACCGACGATCGGCCCCTCAAGCCGCCCGATCCCGCCGATGACCACGATGAAGATGACGTAAGCCGTCCAGTTGGTCACGCTGAACGCCGCATCCGGGGAGATGCGGGCGGTCTGCACATAAATCAGCGCGCCGACGATGCCGGTCATGGTGGCGGCGGTAAGGAAGACCAGCCATTTCAGCC
This sequence comes from Paracoccaceae bacterium, assembly GCA_031425675.1. GTDB lineage: Bacteria > Pseudomonadota > Alphaproteobacteria > Rhodobacterales > Rhodobacteraceae > Tabrizicola. Next base: position 5,238 of record JANPJU010000068.1, read on the forward strand.
GTCCCGCATCCACGCCGACCGACCGCGCGGCATTGTCATTGTCGCGCAAGGCCGTCAGCGCAAGGCCGTTTCGCGACCGCAGCAGCGCATAGATCGCGGCCATCGTGCCCACCGCCAGTCCCAGCGCCAGCCAGTAGGCCAGCACATCGCGCGCGGCGGCATCGCGCAGGCCGAACAGGTTGGCGATGAAGGCCACGCCGATGATGTCCGCCGTCGCCTCTCGTGGAAGGCTGGTGCCGGTGCCGCCGCCAAGGGTCTTCCATTGGGCGACCAGAAGGCGCGTGACCTCGGCGATGACCCAGGTGCCGATGGCGAAATAGGCGCCTTGCAGACGGAAGGCGAAGAAGGCCATCGGAATGGCGAGGATAAAGGCCGCGACGCCGCCCAGAAGGATAGCAGGTACCGGGTCCCAGCCCCAAAGAATGACGCCCGCGAACATCGCATAGGCGCCGATGCCGACAAAGGCCTGTTGGCCGACAGAAACCATCCCGCCATAGCCCGCGATCAGGTTCCACAGTTGGGCGAGCGTCAGCATGGTCAGAATGAAGAACAGGTCCTGGATCAGGCTGCGCGGGGCAAAGGCGGGCAGGACAAGGCCCAGCGCGATTAGCCCGAGTGCGGCGAAACCGGCTATCGTGCTGGCACGGGTGCGGGTGGTGACGGTGATCTGCATCGCGCGTTCCATCAATCCACCGCCCTCGGGAACAGGCCCCTTGGCCGCACCAGCAGAACCGCCAGAAACGCCAGATGTCCGGCAAGGATCTGCCATTCCGGGTTGATCTGCGCGCCCACAGTCTGCGCCACCCCGATGATCGCCCCGCCGACCAGCGTGCCCCAAAGTGACCCAAGGCCGCCGATGATCACCGCCTCGAAGGCAAAGATCAGGCGGGCGGGACCGATGGAGGGATCGAAGTTCGACCGCATCCCAAGGTAAAGGGCTGCGATGGTGACGATGACCATGGCAAGGCCGGTTGCCATGGCAAAGACCGCCCTTGGGTTGATGCCCATCAGGCTGGCGGTCACCGGATCATCGGACGTGGCGCGGAAAGCCCGGCCAAGGGCGGTGCGGTAGAAGATCTGGTTCAGCGCGAAGATTACCGCCACGGCGGAGGCGAAGGTGAGAAGCGGCATGATCCCGACCGTGACCACCCCCAGATCGACCGAGGCGCTTTCCAAGGCACCGGCGCGGATCCGCTGGCTGTCGGCGGAAAACACCTCCAGCATCCCGTTCTGCAGGGCGATGGAGAGGCCGAAGGTCACCAGCAAGGGGGGCAGGATGTCCTTGCCCAATACCCGGTTCAGCACGAACCACTGCAGCGCCCAGCCAAAGGCGAAGAGGGCGGGGGCCGCGATCAGGGCGGACAGGAACGGGTTCAGCCCTGTCGCCTCGACCACCACAAGGACGATGAAGGCGGCCAGCACGATCAGATCGCCATGGGCCAGGTTCACCAGCCGCATGATGCCGAACACAAGGCTGAGGCCGGCCGCGAAAAGCGCATAAAGCCCGCCAAGGAGAAGGCCCTGGATGATGGTATCAAGCCAGATCATGGGCATGCCTTCTGGGTTGGGGCGGTTCTTGAATGGAGCGCTGGCGCGCATTCCTTTGTCTCGCCTCTGGCGCGCAAATGCGCGCCAACCGGCTTGGTCAC
>JANPJU010000069.1:0-36698 GCA_031425675.1 Paracoccaceae bacterium
CATCGCGCAGGCAGCCTATGGCTCCTACGACTATCAGATGATCTTCAACGCCAACCGTGACGCGCTGGCGACGAACCCCAACAGCCTGACCGCCGGTCTCCAGCTGATCCTGCCCTGCGAAGATGGCCGCCTGACGCCGGACTCCGAGCTGGCCTCGATCATCCAGGAAAAGACGCAGGAACAGGAAGCTGCGCGCACCAGCACCAACCAGTATGAACCGCCGCTGAAATTCATCAGCTCCAACGGCTGGATGCCCTTTGCCGATGAATCGCTGACCGGTGGTGGCATCTTCGTACGGATGGCAGCAACGGCGATGCAGCGCGGCGGCAATGACCGTGGCTATGAAATCTCATACGTCGATGACTGGATGTCCCACATTGACGTGCTGCTGCCATCCGGTGCGTTCGACGTGTCGGTCGCCTGGGAATCGCCGGATTGTTCCAAGCTGGATCTCTTGGGTGAATTCTCGGTCCGGATGTGTACCGAATTCGACTTCTCGCTGCCGATCTATGAAACCGCCTATGCGTTCAACACGCTGACTGACAGCAAATACGCCGCCGCGCGTGAATTCGCCGACTATGCCGGTGCCGTAATCTGTCGTCCAGAGGCCTGGCCGATCAGCGACCTTGAAGTTCAGGGTCTGGTGGAACCGCTGGTCACCTATGTCGCGCCGAAATCGCCGCTGGAATGTGCCGAAAAACTGTTGGCGGGCGAGGTTGACCTTTATTCGATCGAGGCTGAGACGGCGTCGGCCAACTTCGCCGAACTGAAGGCTGAAAACCGCATCGTGCCGAACCCGGCCCTGGCGACGTTCATCACCTACCACTTCCTGACCTCGAAATCCAATCCGCGCGGCCGGGTCTACATCGCCATGCTGAACCGCGGCATCACCGAGATGCGGGAATCCGGCGAATGGTATGACATCGTCGCCACCGGCCTGGCCGAATACAACAAGCTCAGCCAGTAACCGACCTTATCCCCTCGGTTTCGAACACCCCCGCGTCGCAAGACGCGGGGGTTTTGCGTTCCGCAGTCTACTCCCTGCGCAACAGCCTTGCCATTCTGGAATATTCGTTCCATCTTGAGGGTCCCTCGTTTCAGGTGCCCGCCGAATGCACACCCCACCCCCCACGGCCCCACCGCAGACGGTTGACGCCTTCCACGACCGTCTTGCCCAGCTGGACGGCACCCTGCCGCGCAGGCTGCAAAACTGCGCCGATCATCTGGCGGCCCATGCCGACAAGATCGCCTTGTCCACCGTGGCCCAGATCGCCACGGCAGCCGGGGTTCCGCCTTCAGCCATGATGCGTTTTTGTCAGGTGCTGGGGTTCAGCGGCTATGCCGAAATGCAGCGCCTGTTCCGCAGCGCCCTGCCAGCCGGCCTGCCGGACTATGCCACCCGGCTTGCCAACCTGAAGGCCGGCCCCGGCGGCACGCCAGCGGCCCTGCTGGCAGAGTTCGTCGACGCGGGCCGCCAGTCGCTTGAGGCGCTGACCCTTGGCCTTGATGAAAGCACGCTGGATCAAGCGGTTGGCACCCTTGCTGCAGCCCGCATGATCCATCTGGCCGGGGTGCGTTGGTCGTTTCCTGTGGTAGCATACCTGGCCTATGTCTTTGAAAAGCTGGGCATCGCGGCCCTGCTGCACGCAGGCGGCGGCGGCATGACGGCGCAGGCGGTCCTGCAGCCGGGCGATGTGGTGATCGTGGTGTCCTTCGCCCCCTACGCGGCCGAGGCGCTGGCGCTGGCCCAGACCGCGCGCGACCGTGGCCTTGCCGTCATCGCGCTGTCCGACAACCGTGAAAGCCCGCTGGCCCGCCTTGCCACCACCACGCTGACGGTGAAAGAGGTGGACTTTGGCGCGTTCCGTTCGCTTTCGGCGACGATTGCGCTGGCCCTGTCCCTGGCCGTTGCGGTCGCGGCGCGGCGCGGGCCTTAGGCTTCACGCTTCCCTTCGGGTCAGAAATAGAATATTCGTTCCATAATACAGGCCGACTCAGGCCTGATCCGGCAGCAAGGGCGGTGCGGCATGACCATTACGGCAGACTTGGGCAGCAAAGCGCTGGATGTCATCACCATTGGCCGCGCCTCGGTTGACCTTTACGGCGCGCAGGTCGGCGGGCGGCTGGAGGATATGGGATCGTTCCAGAAATACATCGGCGGGTCGCCCACCAACATCGCCGCAGGCACCGCGCGGCTTGGTCTGCGCTCGGCCCTGATCACCCGTGTCGGTGATGAACACATGGGCCGCTTCATCCGCGAAGAACTGGCCCGCGAAGGCGTGGATGTGCGCGGCGTCAAGACCGACCCCGACCGTCTGACCGCGCTCGTTCTGCTGGGCATCCGCGACGACAAGCAGTTTCCGTTGATCTTCTACCGCGAAAACTGCGCCGACATGGCCTTGTGTGAAGACGACATTGATGAGTCCCTGATCGCCAGCGCGCGGTCTGTCGTCGCCACCGGCACCCACCTGTCGCACCAGCGGACTGAGGCGGCGGTCCTGAAAGCCCTCACCCTCGCCCGCAAACACGGGCTGCAAACCGCCCTCGACATCGACTACCGCCCCAACCTCTGGGGTCTTGCGGGCCATGGCGATGGCGAAAGCCGGTTCATCGAATCCGCCCAGGTCACCGCCAAACTGCAAGCCACCCTCCACCTTTTCGACCTGATCGTCGGCACCGAGGAAGAGTTTCACATCGCCGGCGGCACCACCGACACCATCGCCGCCCTGCGCGCCGTCCGCGCCGTGTCGGACGCCACCCTTGTCTGCAAGCGCGGCCCGATGGGTGCTGCCGCCTTCACTGGCCCCATCCCCGACAGTCTGGACGAAGGCGAAACCGGCCCCGGCTTCCCGATCGAGGTGTTCAATGTCCTTGGCGCAGGCGACGGCTTCATGTCCGGCCTGATCAAGGGCTGGCTGGATGGTGAGGCGTGGCCGCGCGCCCTGACCTACGCCAACGCCTGCGGGGCCTTTGCCGTTTCCCGCCATGGCTGCACGCCCGCCTATCCCAGCTGGGCCGAGCTTCAGTTCTTCCTGAACCGCGGCGTCGTGACCCCCGCCTTGCGCAAGGATGCCGCGTTGGAGCAGGTCCATTGGGCCACCAACCGGCATGGCGATCTGTCCACAATGCGGGTCTTCGCCTTTGACCACCGGTCCCAGCTGGAAACCATGGCCGGGGCCACCCCGGCCAGGATCGGCGCGTTCAAGCAGCTTTGCCTGCAAGCCGCCCTTCAGGTTGCCGACGGCCAGCCCGGCTATGGCATATTGTGCGACAGCCGCCTTGGCCGCGACGCCCTGTTTCAGGCCGCAGGCACCGGGCTGTGGGTGGGCCGCCCGGTGGAGTGGCCCGGCTCGCGCCCCCTGACGCTTGAACCTGAGATCGGCCCCGATTTCGGCGGCCTGTCGGAATGGCCCCTTGCCCATGTGGTCAAGGTCCTGTGCTTTGCCCACCCCGACGACGACGCTGCCACCCGCGCCGATCAAGAGGCCACCGTCCTGCGCCTGTTCCACGCTGCCCGCCGCAACCGGCTTGAGTTTTTGCTGGAGCTGATCCCCTCCAAGGTCGGCCCCGTTGACGACACCACCAGCGCCCGGCTGATCCAACAGTTCTATGACATCGGCGTGACACCCGACTGGTGGAAGCTGGAACCCTTCGCCACCGATCAGGCATGGACCAACGCCTGCGCCGCGATCACCCGCAATGACCCCCACACACGGGGCATCGTCGTCCTTGGTCTGGATGCCTCTGAGGCCGCGCTTGCCGCCTCATTCCAGCTTGCAGCGCGGCACCCCTTGGTGAAAGGCTTCGCCATCGGCCGCACGATCTTTGGCGATGCCGCGCGGGGCTGGCTTGCGGGCACGCTGACCGACACCGACGCTGTTGCCCTGATGGCCGACCGTTACACCCGCCTTGCCGCGCTCTGGGATGCGGCCCGAAAGGACGCACAACCATGACCACCATCCGTCTGACCGCCGCCCAAGCCATGGTGCGCTGGCTGTCCCTGCAAAGCGCCGAGGACGGCACCCGCTTCATCGAAGGCGTCTGGGCGATCTTCGGCCACGGCAACGTCGCAGGCCTGGGTGAGGCGCTGCATGCCCACAAGGACACGATCCCCACCTGGCGCGGGCAGAACGAACAGACCATGGCCCACACCGCCGTCGCCTATGCCAAGGCGATGGGGCGCAGGAAGGCGATGGCCGTCACCTCCTCCATCGGGCCCGGGGCGACCAACATGGTCACCGCCGCCGCTGTGGCGCATGTCAACCGCCTGCCGGTCCTGTTCATTCCCGGTGACGTGTTCGCCAGCCGCGCGCCCGACCCTGTGCTGCAGCAGATCGAGGATTTTGATGATGCCACCGTGTCCGCCAACGACTGCTTCCGCCCCGTGGTGCGCTATTTTGACCGGATCAGCCGCCCTGAACACATTCTGACCGCCCTGCCCCGCGCGCTGCGGGTGATGACCGATCCCGCCAACTGCGGCCCGGTCTGCCTGGCCTTCTGTCAGGACACCCAGGCCGAGGCTTACGATTACCCCATCGACTTTTTCCAGCCCCGCACCTGGGCCGTCCGCCGCCCCGAACCCGACCAATGGGAGCTTGAGGCCGCCGTCGCAGCCCTGCGCGCCGCCAAGACCCCGCTGATCGTGGCCGGGGGGGGCACGCTGTATTCCGGCGCGGAAAAGACGCTGCTGACTTTCGCCCAGACCCATAACATCCCCGTGGTCGAAACCCAGGCGGGCAAAGGCGCGCTGGACTGGGAAGAGCCTCTCAACTTCGGTGCGCCGGGTGTCACCGGCACGGGGTGCGGCAACGAACTGGCCGCAAAGGCGGATCTGGTGATCGGTGTCGGCACAAGGTTTCAGGATTTCACCACCGGCAGCTGGACCGTGTTCAGCGCCCCCGGCCGCAAGCTGTTGTCGATCAACATCCATGGCTATGACGCCGCCAAACGCGCCGCCCTGCCGCTGGTCGGTGATGCCAGGGTCACGCTGGAAAAACTTTCAGCCGCGCTTGGCACCCACCGCTTTGCCGACCCCGACTTTGCCGCGCGTGACCGCTGGTTCCAGACCACCGCCGCTGTCACCGCCGCTCCAACGGGCAATGAGCTGCCCTCGGACGCGCAGGTTGTCGGCGCGGTCCAGCGCAGCACGGCCAAGGACGCGCTGATCATGTCCGCCTCAGGCTCCATGCCCGGGGTGCTGCATGTGCTGTGGAAAGGCGCGCAAGGCGGCTACCACATGGAGTACGGCTTTTCCTGCATGGGGTATGAGATTGCGGGGGCCATGGGCGTCAAGCTGGCGCAACCCGACCGCCACGTCATCTGCATGGTCGGCGATGGCAGCTACATGATGGCGAACTCGGAACTTGCCACCGCGGCGATGATGGGTGTGCCCTTCACCGTGATCCTGACCGACAACCGCGGTTACGGCTGCATCAACCGGCTGCAGAAGGCCACCGGGGGTGCGCCCTTCAACAACCTGCTGGCCGACAGCTACCATGTGAACCCGGCCGCATTGGACTTCGTGGCCCATGCCCGGTCCATGGGCGCACATGCGGTGAAGGCGTCCACCATCGCTGACCTTGAAGCCGCTATTGCCGACGCCAGAACAGCCACAATCCCCACCGTCATCGTGATCGACACCGACGCTGGCCCCGGCACGGGTGCGGGCGGATCGTGGTGGGAGGTGGCGGTGCCCGAAGTCTCCACCCGCCCCGACGTGAACACGGCCCGCGAGGCCTATGAAACCGCAACCCGCGCCCAGTGGCTTTTGAACTGACCGGCGGCTTTAGACCTGAGAATCCCATGATCCAATTCGGTACGAACCCCATCGCCTGGGCCAACGACGACGACCAGACCATCGGCGCCGACATCCCCACCGCCCGCATCCTGGATGAGGCGGGCCGCCAGATCGGCTTTGACGGGATCGAAAACGGCCACCGCTGGCCGGATGAGCCTGAGGCGCTGCGCGCGCTTTTGGCCGAACATGGCCTGAAATTCATCTCGGGCTGGTATTCGACCGACCTTCTGGTCCGCTCGGTCGAGGATGAGATTGCCGCCGCCCAGGCGCATATCGGCAAACTGAAGCATAACGGTTGCAAGGTGATGATCGTTTGTGAAACCTCAAACGCCATCCACGGCGCGGCAAAACCGGTGAACGACCGCCCGCGCCTGACCGCGCCTGAAATGCACGCCTTTGGCCAGAAGATCGAGGCCTTTGCCGCCTACCTGACGACGCAAGGCCTGACCCTCGTCTACCATCACCACATGGGCACGATCATTGAATCCCCCGAAGATATCGACGCTTTCATGGCCGCGACCGGCCCGCACACTCATCTTCTGTTCGATGCGGGCCACTGCGCCTTTGGTGGCGGTGATCCGGCCGCAGTCTTGAAGCGGCATGTCGCCCGCGTGCGTCACTTCCATGCCAAGAACATCCGCCCCGCTGTGACCGCGCGGGTGCGGGCTGAGGGGTTGTCCTTCCTGCAAGGCGTGGTCGCCGGTGCCTTCACCGTGCCGGGCGACCAGGAGGGCGGGATCGACTTCGGCCCCCTGCTGAAAATCCTCGCCGGGGCGAATTACAACGGCTGGATCGTGATCGAAGCGGAACAGGACCCAAAGGCCCGCAACCCGCTATTGTACCAGACGCTGGGTCTGGCGACGCTGAAGCGGCTTTCGCGGGAAGCCGGTCTCAACTGACAGGCGGTGGAACCGGGGGCCAGCCCCCGGACCCCCGGGATATTTGGGCAGAAAGGATGACCATGAACGATCTTCTGCGGAAACCGACCGGCACACGCGGCAAGGTCCATGCGATTACCCCCGAAAGTGCGGGCTGGGGATATGTGGGCTTCACGCTCTACCGGCTGGAAGCCGGGGATGTGGCCGAAGAGGTGACGGATGACCGTGAGGTCATCCTTGTCCTCGTCGAAGGCAAGGCGCGCGTTGAGGCAGCCGGTCAGGACTGGGGCGAGATGGGCGACCGGATGGACGTCTTTGAAAAGACCCCGCCGCATTGCCTGTATCTCCCGAACGGCAGCGATTGGCGGGCGGTGGCGACCACGGCTTGCACGCTTGCGGTCGGCTCGGCCCCCGGCAAGGGCGGGCATACAGCGCAGCGGCTTGGGCCAGAGGGGATCACCCTGACCCCGCGCGGCAAGGGCACGAATATGCGCCACGTCAACAACATCGCGATGGAGGGGCGCGACGTGGCCGACAGCCTGCTGGTGACCGAGGTTTTCACCCCGGCGGGCCATTGGTCCAGCTACCCCAGCCACCGCCATGACGAGGATGATTTCCCTCGCATGACCTATCTGGAGGAAACCTACTACCACCGTCTGAACCCCGGACAGGGCTTTGGCATCCAGCGCGTCTATACCGAGGATGGAACCCTTGACGAAACGATGGCGGTCAAATCGCATGACGTGGTGCTGGTGCCAAAGGGCCACCATCCTTGCGGCGCGCCTTACGGCTATGAGATGTACTATCTGAACGTGATGGCGGGGCCATTGCGGAACTGGCGGTTCCAGAACGATCCCGACCATGACTGGATCGCCAAACGGGATGCTTGAGCGCGAAGTCCGAAGCGACCGGAAACCGCACTGGACCAACGCCTGAAAATGTCCACCGGCGTTGGCCGTCGGGTGAAGCTATCCAACCCTACGCGCGCGGGCGGCGTATCCGGGGTGCTGAAAACACCGATACCGTCGGCACAGCACGGTCAAGGCGATGCAGCCGGATGAAATCCATGCGCCGCAACAGTGGATCTTCGGGTGCAAATGACCCATGGAACCAGCACAGAACGGAATGAAAGGTGGTCATCAGGGCATCCTCCGGGTTTTACGTTGCCCTCAGAAAACCCGCACAAGTTGTGCCTAATATGTCCGAACCGGGATAGAGTTTGAAACCTTCGTGGCATTCCTGTGGACTGCGGCAATAGCGTGAACACTCAGCCCAGGTGGAGGTCTTTGAAGCCGTAAACGGCGCTACGAATGGTGCAGGGCCTGAAAGGCTAAGCGAGTTTTACCGGCACGCGGGATTCCAGCCATCGGAAAAGCAGCACGATCAGTCCGGCGATCGCCATATAGACCACGGCCAGAAGAAGGAGAGGTTCATAAACCACAAACGTATCCTGCCGGATGCGCGACGAGACGGCGTAGATATCGACCACGGTGATCGTCGCCACCAGCGGCGTGGCCTTCAGCGTCAGCACGGTTTCACCGCCCAGCGTCGGCAGTACGCGCTGCAGCGCCTGCGGCAACCAGATGCGCCGGAAAATGGTGAAGCGTGGCATGCCCATCGCTTTTGCCGCCTCCAACTGCCCATGCGGCACGCCTTTGAAAGCGCCGCGCATCACCTCACCCTCATAGCCTGCGACCGAAAGGGTCAGGGCCAGCACGGCATAGGGCCAGGCCTGGCGCAGGATGGGCCACAGGTCAGAGTCGCGTATCCAGGGAATCGACGGGAAAAGCGAGCCAAGGCCGTAGTACAAAAGCCAAAGCTGAAGGAGGAGAGGCGTCCCCCGCACCAACCCGCAGAAGGCGCGGGCAGGCACGGCCAGCCACCACGGGCCTGCGGCTTGCGCCAGCCCCAAGGGGATGGCCAGCGCCATGCCAAGCACCATGGTCACCACCAAAAGCCAGCACGTCGTCCAGATGCCACGCAGGATAAGGGCGTGATACTTGGGGTCGGCAAGCCAGGTCCAGTTCAGCCCAAAGGCGCACCAAAGAACCAAGGCCACCGCCACGGCAGCCATCACGATGCGGCGGGGAACCCAGAACCCCTGCATCAGTTCGCCCCCGGCCGCGTCTGGCCCCGGCGCGCCCAAACCTCGGCCCGCGCGAAAAGAAGTGACGAGAGGATGGAGATCACCAGATACAGCGCCCCTGCGGCCATGAAGAAGGTGAAGAAGGCCTTGGTCGTGCTGGCCGCCTGCCGGGTGACCAGCGTCAGCTCGGCATAGCCCACCACGGCCAGAAGGGCGGTGTCCTTGGTGGCGATCAGCCAAAGGTTGGCCAGCCCCGGAATGGCCGCCGCCAGCATCTGCGGGAAGGTCACCCGCCAGGCCAGCATCAGGGGCGGCATCCCCATGGCGCGTGCAGCTTCAATCTGGCCCGAGGGGACGGACAGGATTGCCCCGCGCAGAACCTCGGTCGCGTAGGCACCCTGGACGATGCCAAGGACGGCGATCCCGGCGACGAAGCCGGAAATCTGGATCCGGTCAAACCCCCAGGACATCAGCAAGTTATTGAGTGAGGATGTGACAGCGAAATACAGGATCAGGATCAGGATCAGCTCCGGCACGGCGCGGACGATGGTGGTGTAGACGCCCAGAAGGTCACGCGTGACCGGGCTGCCATACAGCTTGCCATACGCCCCACCGATGCCGATCAGCAGGCCCAGCGCAAAGGCACCGACCGCGATCAGGATGGATTTGCCCAAGGCCACGAACAAGGTCGAGCCCCAGCCTGGAGGGGCCCAGGCCAGCAGCTCAAGGGTCGAGGTCATCAGGGCGGCCCCGATCATCCGCAGCCCCCCAGGGTTAGGGCGCGTGACCTGCGGCAAGAGATGGCGGCGGCGGCGGTCCCACCACCGCCTCCTTCCCGCGCGAGGCGGGAAGGAAGCGCTGGTCTTGCGGCGTTGCGCGGAACAAACACCCCGCCACGACCCGGCATCGAGGGGAAGCATACGGCGTCCAACCGAAAGCACCCACACGCCCGATCATCCCGAAACCGCACCACCGGGCGCTTCCCTCCCCCCTTGTGGGGGAGGGAGAGGGAGGGGGGGCTCCGCCGCACGGGTATCATCAGCCGGTCAGCCGCCGTAGATCGACGAGGCGAAGTACTTGGCAGTGATGGTGTCATAGGTGCCATCAGCGATCACCTTGGCGATGGCCGCGTTCAGCTTTTCGCGCAGTGCATCTTCGCCTTTGCGGACGCCTGCACCGACGCCAAGGCCCAGGATCGTCGGATCATCGGCCACCGCCCCTTTTGCTTCGCAGCAGGCCATCCCGGCTTCGGACGCAAGGAAGGCGTCCATCGCGATGCTGTCGGCCTGCGTCGCATCAACCCGGCCCGCGGCAAGGTCTGAGTTCGCCTCATCCTGGGTTTGGTAGATCTTCACTTCTGCGGCGGTGGCGGCGAAATACTTCTCGACGTAGTCCGCGTGGATGGTCGAGGCCTGCACGCCAATGATCTTGCCCGCCAGCCCTTCGGGCGTTGCGGCCAGTTCAACACCCTTCGCACCGACGATCACGGTCGGGGTGTTGTAGTATTTGTCTGAGAAATCAATGGTTTTCGACCGCTCTTCCGTGATCGACATCGACGCCATGATGACGTCGATCTGCCCCGAGGTCAGCGAGGGGATGATGCCATCCCATGCCACTGGTGTAATCACGCACTGCATTTCACCGGCCGCGCAGACGGCATTGATGAAGTCCACCTCCCAGCCGACCCAGGTGCCGCTTGCATCCGGGCTGGCGAAGGGCGGGTAAGCTTCGGCGGCGATGCCGATCTTGACCTCCTGGGCGGCCGCTGGGGCGGCGATGGGCGCGGCAATAACGCAGGCGAGGGCGAGAAGGGTCTTGAAGTTCATGGATCGTCTCCGTTGGTTGATCCGTCGTTCAGGCGACGGTTTTAAGAAACTGTTTCAGCCGGTCGGATTTGGGCGCGCCAAACAACTGGTCTGGCGGGCCCTGTTCTTCGATCTGGCCGTTGTGCAGGTAGATGACATGGCTTGCCACCTCGCGGGCAAATTTCATCTCATGCGTGACCAGGATCATCGTGCGGCCTTCGTCGGCAAGGGTCTTGATGACTTGCAGCACCTCACCCACCAGCTCGGGGTCAAGGGCGCTGGTCGGCTCGTCAAACAGCATCGCCTTGGGTTCCATGCATAGCGCGCGGGCGATGGCGGCGCGCTGCTGCTGGCCACCGGACATGAACGCGGGATAGGCGCCCTCTTTCTCGGCAAGACCCACGCGGGCCAGCAATTTGCGCGCGCGGGCGATGGCCACGTCACGCGGGCATTTCATCACATGCACCGGCACTTCGATCAGGTTTTCCAGCACAGTGCGGTGGGTCCACAGGTTGAACGACTGGAACACCATCCCCAGCGATTGGCGGATACGCTCCAGCTGACGCCGGTCTGACGGCGCACCGTCGGCGCGCATCGCCACCGCTTCACCGGCGATGGAGATCAGGCCGGACGACGGCGTTTCCAGAAAGTTGATGCAGCGCAGCATGGTTGACTTGCCCGAGCCTGAGCCGCCGATGATCGCCACCACATCGCCTTCCTGTGCGGTAAGCGATACGCCTTTCAGCACATGGTGCGTGCCAAAGGATTTGTGCAGGTCCTGGACCCGGATCGCCTCAGACCTTGACTGGGTGGTGTCGGCCATGTTCCCCCACTGCTTGCCTTGTCATCAAACCGTTGAAATCGGGCTCGCGCAAGCCCCTCATTCCGGGCGGGGCGCTTGAAGGGGCCCATGGCGTCGTCTAAGCAGGGTCACGCCGGTTTTGTGACCGTATGGCACCCCGATAGGACAAAGTGATGCGCATCCTGATCACCAATGACGATGGCATCAACGCCCCGGGGCTTGAAGTGCTGACCGAAATCGCAACCGAAATCGCCGGCCCCGGGGGGGAGGTCTGGACCGTCGCCCCGGCCTTCGAGCAATCCGGCGTTGGGCACTGCATCAGCTACACCCACCCGATGATGATCGCCGAGCTTGGCCCCCGCCGCTTTGCCGCCGAGGGCAGCCCGGCCGATTGTGTGCTGGCCGCGATCTACGATGTGCTGGACGGGGCCAAGCCCGATCTTGTGTTGTCCGGCGTCAACCGGGGCAACAACGCGGCCGAGAACGTGCTATACTCCGGCACGATCGGCGGCGCGATGGAGGCCGCGTTGCAAGGCGTGCCCGCGATTGCGCTGTCGCAGTTCTTTGGCCCGGAAAACACCAAGCTGGATGATCCGTTTGAATCGGCCCGGGTGCATGGTGCAAGCATCGTGCGGGCGTTGTTGGACCGGGGCATCTGGACGCAGGGCGATTACCGGGTGTTTTACAACCTGAACTTCCCGCCGGTGACGGCTGCGGCGACCAAAGGCATGAAGGTCGCCGCCCAGGGCTTTCGCCGCGATACGGCGTTCAGCGTCGAGCCGCACCAATCGCCGTCGGGCCGCAAGTTCCTGTGGATCAAGGGGGGGACGCAGCACACGCCCACCCTGCCCGGCACCGATGCGGCGGTGAATCTGGAAGGCTTCATCTCGGTCACCCCGATGCGCGCGGACCTGACAGCGCATGACCTTCTGGCCGATCTTCAGGCAAAACTGGGATGATCGACGACCCGGAGGATCAAGACGACACCTCCGCCGGCGATCTTGGCGGCCTGGCCGAACGCAAGATGCGCTTTCTTTTTGCGCTTCGGTCGCGCGGCGTGACGGATGCTCGTGTCCTGACCGCGATGGAAAAGGTGGACCGGGGCCTCTTTGTGCGCGGCATCTTTGCCGACCGCGCGTATGAGGACATGCCCCTGCCCATCGCCTGCGGCCAGACGATCAGCCAGCCCTCGGTTGTGGGACTGATGACGCAGGCGCTTCAGGTCAACCCGCGCGATACCGTGCTGGAGGTGGGGACAGGGTCCGGCTATCAGGCGGCAATCCTGGCGCAGCTGTGCCGCAGGGTCTATACCGTCGACCGCTACCGCCGTCTGGTGCGCGAGGCGGCCGAGCTTTTTCGTCAGCTTGATCTGACCAACATCACTCTGCTGACGGCGGACGGGTCCTTTGGCCTGCCTGATCAGGGACCTTTCGACCGGATCATCGTGACGGCTGCGGCAGAAGACCCTCCCGGCCCCCTGTTGGAGCAGTTGAAGCCCGGCGGGATCATGGTTTTGCCCGTCGGCCAGTCCGACGCAGTGCAAAGCCTGATCAAGGTCACGCGCAATGCACGCGGATTTGATTACGAAGAACTTCGCCCAGTGCGGTTTGTCCCTCTGGTCGAGGGGCTTGGGTCCGAGTAGGATGTCCCCCCAGAACCCGGAGGCAACCGGGGCGGTGTGGTGCAGAGGCAAGAGATGCGTAAATTGGGCGGTGTTCCCCGGATCGGGCTGATGCTTGGGGCAAGTGTGCTGGCCTTGGCCGGATGCGTGCAGACAGATACCCTGGGGCGAAACCTTGACTGGGATTTGCGGGCAGGCAGCGGCAACACCTCAGACGCCGCCCGGCAGGCCACAGCGGCAGTGCCAACCCCTGACGCCAACGGCATCCTGTCCTACCCGGACTACCAACTGGCCAAGGCCCAGCGCGGTGATACCGTGGCAGCCATGGCCGGACGTCTGGGTCTGAACCCCGAACAGCTTGCCCAGACCAATGCTCTGCGTCCGACCGATCCCCTGCGCGACGGTGAACTTTTGCTGCTGCCGTCCCGCGTGTCGGCAGCGCCGCAGCCTGCGGTGATTGCAGGTGCCGGCGGCCGGGTGGATATTGGCGCGATTGCGACGACCGCGCTGGATGAGGTTGGACCTTCCGCCGGCACCGCACCGTCGCAGCCGATTGCAAACCAGCCCCTGACGCACCGCGTCGCACGCGGCGAAACCGCCTTTACCATTGCGCGGACCTATAACGTGTCAGCCAAGGCGCTGGCGGACTGGAACCAGCTTGGCGCGGAAATGGCCGTGCGCGAGGGTCAGACGCTGATCATTCCCGTCGCCACCGCCCCCGCGCCAGACCCAGAGCCGGTGGTGACGCCCCCCGGTGCAGGCTCACCCACGCCAGAACCGCCCTCAGCCGCAAAGCCCTTGCCGGATGAAGATACCGGGGTTGCCGCCGAAGCACCGAAAGCCACTCCGCCATCTCCGGACCTTGGCGATCAGGCGACCGGCGCGTCCGCCGCGAAATTCGTGATGCCGGTTCAGGGCAAGATCATCCGCGGCTATGACCGCAAGTCCAACCAGGGCGTCGACATCGCCGCCCCGGCGGGGACCGCGGTAAAGGCGGCTGAGGCGGGCACCGTCTCTGTCATATCGTCCGACACCAACGGCAAGGGGATCGTCATCATTCGCCATGCGGGTGATCTGCTGACAGTCTATGTCGGCGTCGGCGGCGCGACGGTGGCGAAGGGTGCCAAGATTTCCCGTGGGCAAGAGATCGGCAAGGTCGCGGCAGGCGACCCGGCGTTCCTGCACTTTGAGGTGCGCAACACGTCGAAGGAAAGCTTCGATCCGATGACCTATCTGCAATAATTGCGGCTTGTGCTGTGCCGTCCGATTTGTCGTCGAAAACCGGAAACGTGGGATCAGCCAGCCGGGCGTGAGACCAGGACCTTGTCGATCCGTCGGCCGTCAAGGTCGATCACCTCAAACCGGTAGCCTTCGACGGTGAAGACAGCACCCAGTTCCGGGATGCGGCCCAACTGGTGCAGCACAAGGCCCGCCACCGTGTCATAATCCCCGGCGATGGCGCGGGGCAGGCCAAGCATGTCACAAAATTCATCCGCCGGCATCCAGCCCGCCACCAGATGGCTGCCGTCTTCGCGCATGACCATAGCGGGTTCGTCGGCCTCGCTGGACGCCACAGCACCCGTGATCGCCTCCAGCACGTCATCGGTGGTGATGATGCCTTCGAAATGGCCATATTCATCGTAGACCAGTGCCATGTGATGTTCCGCCCTTTGCAGGACATCAAGCACATCAAGCGCCTCGGTCCGGTCGGACACAACCGGAACTTCCCGCAACAGCGCCTTGATATCAAGCGGTTCACGGCGCGACACGGCCTGAAACGCATCGGCCAGCAGCACGATGCCAACCACTGCCCCATCAGCATCGGCCACCGTCATCCTTGGGCGTGCAATGCGGCGGATGGCGGCAAGTGCTTCCGACCCGGTGGCGGAAAGCGGGATCATGTCCACTTCATGGCGGGGGGTCATCAGAGCACTGGCGGTACGGTCCGACAGGCGCATGACACCGGCCATCATCTCACGCTCTTCGGTCTCAAGCACGCCGCCTTCATGCGCCTCGGCCAAAAGAACGTGTACCTCTTCCTCGGTCACGCGGTTTTCGCTGGCACCGCGCTGGCCCAACAGCCAAAGCACCAGCCGCCCTGACCGATCCAGAAACCACACCACCGGCGCACCGATCACCGAAAGCAGTGTCATCGCCGGGGCCATGCGGATCGCCACGGCCTCGGGGTTGCGCAAGGCAAGCTGCTTCGGCACCAGTTCGCCAATGATCAGGCTGAAATAGGTGATGACCAGCACCACCCCGCCGACGCCAAGATTTGCCGCCCAATCAGGATCAACCCCTTGCGCGGTCAGCCAGCCTTCAAGACGCAACCCAAGCGTAGCGCCCGACAGGGCCCCCGACAGCACGCCCACCGCGGTGATCCCGATCTGGACCGTGGACAGGAACTTGCCGGGATCTTCCCCCAGCCGCAGGGCCATGCGCGCGCCCCGGCTTTTGGCCTCAAGCGACTTTAGCCGCCCCGGACGGGCGCTGACAATGGCAAGTTCCGACATGGCCAGAACGCCGTTCAAGACGATCAATGCCAGGATGACAAAAATTTCAGTCCACATGATGAGCGGGGACGTAGGGCCTTGCCCCGTGCAATGCAAGCGGCGACTGCACCTAAAGCTGCAGCGCCACGCCTTCGCGGGCGGCAAGGTCACAGAAGAATTGCCACGCGACCCGGCCCGACCGCGCGCCGCGCGTCGCCTGCCATTCCACCGCCTCGGCGCGCAGGCGGTCTTCGGGAACCGTTACCCCGTAGGCAGCACAATAGCCGCGCACCATATCCAGATAATCGTCCTGACTGCAGGGGTGGAACCCCAGCCAAAGCCCGAAACGGTCAGACAAGGACACTTTTTCCTCAACAGCTTCACCCGGAGTGATGGCGGTCGAGCGTTCGTTGTCGATCATCTCACGCGGCATCAGGTGGCGGCGATTGCTGGTCGCATAGAACAGCACATTCTCAGGTCGCCCCTCGATCCCTCCATCCAGCACGGCTTTCAGGGATTTGTAATGCTGGTCGTCGTGGCTGAACGAAAGGTCATCGCAGAACAGGATGAACCGGTGCGCCGCGCCCCGCAGATGTGCCAGCAGGCGCTGGACGGACGGCAGGTCTTCGCGCGACAGCTCCACGATCTTCAGGGCCATGCCTTCGGCGCGGATGGCGGCATGCACGGCCTTCACGAGGCTGGATTTCCCCATCCCCCGCGCGCCCCACAACAGCGCGTTGTTCGCAGGCAAGCCGCGCGCGAAGTGACGCGTATTCTCCAACAAGGTGTCGCGCGACCGGTTGACCCCGATCAACAGCCCGATGTCCACCCGTGACACCTTTATGACCGGCTCCAGCCGGTCCGGCGCAGTGTGCCAGGCAAAGGCATCGGCGGCGTCAAAATCCGGTGCCGGCATCTGCGCAGGGGCCAGCCGCTCCAGCGCCCCGGCGATCCGGTCCAGCGGATCGGTCACTCCTCCGGCTCCGGCTCCACCCATGTGCCATCCGCACGGGCCTGCGCCTCACGCCGTTTCTCGATCCGCCGGATCAGGAAAATCGACACCTCATACAAGGGATAGATGCAGGCAAAGAGGATCAGCTGGCTCATGATATCGGGTGGCGTCACCAGGGCCGCGACGAACAGGATGATGACAATGGCATAGCGCCGCATCTTTGCCAGCCCGACCGAAGTCGCCAGCCCCGCCGTGCCCATCAGCGTCAGTAGAACCGGCAGCTGAAAGCACAGCCCGAAGGCCATGATCAGCTTCAGGCTGATGTCCAGCGTCTCATTGACCTTGCCCTGAAACACGATGTCGATGCCCTCGGAGGCGGCACCGGGCGTCAGCGCCCCGCCCGGCACGGCGCCAAACCCCGGCACCAGCGCCGCCAGAATGGATGAGCTGTCGGCGTAGCCAAGGAAGAACTGCATCGCCATCGGCGTGACGACGAAATGCGCAAAGCCCGCGCCAATGGTGAACAACACCGGCGAGGCGATCAAGAACGGCAAAAACGCCTGCTTTTCGTTGCGATAAAGCCCAGGGGCCACGAATCGCCACAGCTGATAGCCAATGACCGGAAAGCTGATCATCAGCCCCCCGACCATGGCGATGTGCATCAAGGTGAAGAAGTATTCCTGCGGCGCGGTGTATTGCATCACCGGGTTGGGGTTGCCCAACGCCCGCATCGCCTCTTCGATCGGCAGCAGCATGAAGTCGAGGATCGGCTCGGCCACGATAAAGCACAGCACCATCGCCACAAGGAACGCGCCGACCGACCAGATCAGGCGGTTACGCAGCTCGGCCAAATGCTCCACCAGCGGGGCGGCGCTGTCGTCGATACTGTCCTTGGTGGTCATTCCGCATCCCCTGCAGGCTTGTCGGCCTTCTTGCGCACCCGACCAGGTTTCCTTGGCGCAGGGGCTGCTTTCGCAGGACCGGCGTCCACCGCCCGCAGCTTTGCCGTGGCTTCGGCGACGACGGCCTTCTTCGCCGCCTGTTTGCGCGCAAGCTCGGCCGTGGCCGGACCCATCGACGCCGCCGCCGACACATTGGTCGCGTCATCAGCGGGGCGGGCCAAAGGTTGCGCCACCTTGGGGGCCATTGCGGGCATCGCCGGTGGTGTCAGCGGCTTTGGCTTCAGCGGGTCCCACTTCTCAAAACGGTCAGCAGCGGATTTCACCGCATCAAGCCCCGCACCCGCCGGGTTGGTCAGCGTCCTGAGCCCGTCAGTGGCGTCCTTGACCCCGGACTCTTTCGCAGCCTGCTCCATCGCGCGGCTGAATTCGCGCCCCATCATGCGAATCTTTGCCGTGATCCGGCCAAGCTCGCGGAACATGCCAGGAAGGTCCTTGGGGCCGATCACGATCAACGCGACGACCCCGACCAGCATCATCTCGGACCAACTGAAGTCCATCCTGCTACTCCCGAAGGATCAGACCGATCAGACCTTGTCCTTTTCCGGGCTGACATCCTTGGCGGTGTCAGCGGCGGTCTTCTCGATTTCCTCGTTGCCGTCCTTGACGCCCTTCTTGAAGGCGGTGATGCCCTTGCCGACTTCGCCCATCATGCTGGCGATCTTGCCGCGGCCGAAAAGCACAAGAAGGACGATGGCGATCAGCAAAAGCTGCATAGGTCCTGGAGCATGCATAGGTCTTCTCCTGTAATGGCCCGCAACTGGGCGGGACTCCATCCTGTCTGTACTCTTCAATATGTCGGCCACGCCCCCGGTTCCAAGACCAAAGCCGCTTGCCCCCGGCAGACAACTGACAGTATTTTGTCAGTTGTGCGGCCTGCTACCCTCAGCCTTTGCGCTGCCAACCCGGAGAAGCCGATGAAACGTGACGCCCGGCTTTATGACCTTGTCCAATCCTTGCGGGACGGACGGCTGCACACGGCGGCGGAACTGGCACGGGCAATGGGCGTCTCGACCCGCACCATCTGGCGCGACATGGAAATGCTGGCGGCCACCGGCATCCCCGTGATTGGGGAACGGGGCTTGGGCTATATCCTGCGCGCCCCACTGATGCTTCCACCAACGATGCTGACGCCGGAAGAGCTTGAGGCGCTGGTCGAAGGCCTGCGCCATGTCGGCCAGGACGGCAACCCCCGCGCCCGCGCCGCGCGCAGCCTCCTTTACAAGGTCGCCACCCTGCTGCCGCAGTCAGGGGTCGACACCGGAACCGAAACGGAAGGCTAACGCCGGCCCTTGCGCCGCAACCGCCCCACCAGCCGGATCACGCCCCAGACCAGATAGAAGATTGCCGCCAGCCCTGCGGCGGTGGTGCCGACCACGGTCCAGAAAACCGTCGGATGGTCGGCGGCTTGCATCAGCTCTGCCTGAAACGGCCCCGGCCCGGCGGCAAGGCCAAGGACCGCAAAGAACTTGAGCACGACCTGTGCGAAGGCCCCGACCGCAAGGCCCAAGGCCAAGGCCACAGTGATCAGGATGGCATGTCTGGTCATCACGGCCTGTCAGGTCTGGTCGGCGGAAGGGTCAGCCGTGACGGCCCGGCGCGGACCTGTCAATCCCGGCATCCCCCACCTTGCAGATTGATTCGCAGGGTCTGGTTAACGCTGGATCATGCAAGCGGGCGTAGAGACGGAAAGAAGATGCGGGAAAGATGGGACAAAGACAGAGGATTTTCCGCCAAATGATTGAATTGACGTCCAGACCTATGATGTTGCGTCAGACGCCAAAAACAAAGCACCGATCCCGCCGCATCATCAGCCACAGCACCGTGCCAGGCTTTGGCAAGAACACGCCGGGGACAGAAGCCGTCAACTTCGCGCCCTCAAAGTCCATCGCGAAATCCACCAGACTTTCGCGCCCCAGATACCGGCTGCGCAAGACTGTGCCCCGCGCCGGAACCCCTTCTTGCGGTGTCGGATTAGGCCCCCGGCCCCCGCGGTCAAAGTCGATCCGCAGATGCTGCGGGCGAATGACAATTTCGACAGCGCCGCCATCGGCATGGCCGGGCGTCAGGAAAGCGCCAAAGGGTGTGTCGGTCAGTGCCCCGCGCGATACGCCCCGGATCACATTGATATCGCTGAAAAAGGCCGCAGCGGCTTTGTCCACGGGCGCATTGTAGACGTTGTAGGGCGCGCCGCGCTGCACGATCCGGCCTGCCCGCATCAGGGCAATCTCATCGGCCATCCGCATCGCCTCATCCGGTTCATGCGTGACCAGAAGAACGCCGGTCCCCTCTTCCTTCAACAGGTCAAGCGTGCGGTCGCGGATGCCGTCGCGCAACCGGTTGTCCAGACCCGAGAACGGCTCATCCATCAGCATCACCCGCGGCTTCGGTGCCAGCGCCCGGGCGAGGGCGACCCGCTGCTGTTCGCCGCCTGAAAGCTGATGTGGATGTTTCTGACCGAACCCTTGAAGGTCAACCTTTTCAAGCAGTTCCCCAACCCGACGCAGCTTTTCCACCTTGTCGGCCCGCAAGCCAAACCCGACATTTTCAGCCACGGTCAGGTGCGGGAACAGGGCAAAATCCTGAAACATCAGCCCGACCGACCGCTGCTCGGGCGGCAGATGCACGCCCGGCCCCTCAACCACCCGGCCGTCAATCCGCACGGTCCCGCTATCAGCGCGGTCCACGCCCGCGATCATCCGCAAGGTCGTGGATTTCCCGCACCCCGAAGGCCCAAGCAGACACGTCACCTGCCCCGCAGCCACGGCCAGCGAAACGTCATCAACCACCGGCCGCCCACCGAAACTGCGGCCCAGTTGCGAAACCTCAAGGCGAAGGGGAGGGGCGTCAGCCATGCAAACTCAACTGATTTGGTCAGGCATTCTCTAGCAGCGCCACCATCGCACCACAAGCCGCCCCCCCCCCTTCGGGGTGTCAGCCACGCGGTCGGGCGGGGCCGTAAAACGCGATGATCGCATTCTTGACGTGGCCCAGCACCGCGTCAGACCAGATCAGTGTGCGGCCATGACGATCGGTCAGGCGGCCATTCTCGGGCAGAGCCAAAACGGCCTCGGGTTTCACCGTCATGCCGCACAAGGTGACGGCGACCAGCCCGCGCCGCCGGGCCCTGACCCATGGGAGGACCGCCCAGACATAGCCCAAAGCCGCAATGCGCGACATGAATTCCGTTGGCAACTTGACCGCGAAAGAAGTCGGCACCGCCGACACCACCTCTTGCGCGGCCCAACTCATGAACCGTTCATCCGCGCGCATCGGCGGGAAGCCATGGCTTGGATACTGCGCCTTCAGCCCTAGAAACCGGTCGGCAATATAGCCGCACTCGGCCGGGTGATAGATCACGACCGAGGAATTGCCCCGCGCATAGCGTTTGCCCCCGGTCAGCCGATAGGCAAGCCGCCCCAGGGGTCCAAACGGCAGCACCGCACTTTGCAGCAGCAACAGCCCATCGCGCCGCACAAGAAAGCCCACCGCCTTGCCGACATCGCCCAGAATGACCGTATCAAGATCAAGATAGACGGCGGGCAGATCATCCGGCACCACGCCGGGGGCGAACATGCACAGCTTGGCCTGACAGCCGCCGCTCAGCATTTCGCGCTGCAACCATGCCTCGGGGATCGGGCGCGGGATCACGCGTGTGTCAAGGCCGGGGCGCGCCCGGTCGGTCAGCAGGACAAAGCGCGGCGGCCTTGCGGTGTTCACACTGACAGCGGCCACCAGCCGGTTGACCGTATCGACACCATACTTGTCGCCCCACAAGATCATGACGCATTGCCAAGCGGGCACTGCACCTCCCCCGGTGTCAGAGGGTGGCATTCGTCGCGCCGCCATCAAGCAGGATATTCTGTCCGACGATGAACCCCGCCGCTTGCGAACACAGAAAAGCGCAGGTGGCCCCGAACTCTGCTGCCGTGCCATAGCGGCCGGCGGGGATCGTGGCGCTGCGTTCGGCAATGGCGTCTTCCATGCTGATGCCGCGCGCCCTGACGACCGCGCCGTCCAGGGCGATCGCCCGGTCAGTGGCATGGATGCCGGGCAGCAGGTTGTTGATCGTCACACCCTTGCCCGCCACTTGCCGCGATGTGCCAGCAACAAAACCCGTCAACCCGGCCCGTGCGCTGTTTGACAGCCCTAGAACTGCCACCGGCGACTTGACCGACACACTGGTGATATTGACCACCCTGCCCCAGCCTTTGACCATCATTCCCGGCAGAACAGCCTGCATCAGCGCGATCGGCGTCAACATGTTGGCGTCCAGCGCCCTGATGAAATCGTCACGTCCCCAGTCCGACCACTGGCCTGGCGGTGGCCCCCCGGCGTTCGTGACAAGGATGTCAAACGGCCCTTGGGCCAGCACCGCCGCGCGCCCGCCCTCGGTAGTGATGTCGGCGGCAACCGTGGTCACCGCCACCTGATACCGCGCCCGGATCGCTGCCGCCGCCGCCTCAAGCGCCTCGGCGCCACGGGCGTTCATCACCAGGTCCACCCCCGCCTCAGCCAACGCTTCGGCACAGCCAAGGCCCAATCCCTTGGACGAGGCGCACACCAGCGCCCGCTTTCCCCTGATCCCCAGATCCATGTCCGTGCCCTCCTGCGTTGGGCGCAACCCTACCAGCGCCCGCAGCCGGGGCAAGCCCGGCCAAAGGATTTGCACTTTTCGAAAATACTCCCGCCGGAGGCAGCGGCCAGGCCGGTTGGCGCGCGCCCGCGCGCGGCAGAGGTGAGGTAAAGGGCGTGCGCGGAACGCGCTCCGAGAGCGAAAAGCTGGTCGCATCAGCCGCCGTAAAAGAATTCTTCCCGGGAAATCTTGCCGCCCGCGACATAGTAAACCGCCACTTCACGGCTTTGGCTGCGTTCGCCCGTTGCGCGGTTTTCCACATCCATCCCGAAGATCACGGCAAAGCGGTCATCACCATGCACGAACGGCCCTTCCACGGTCAGACCGTGGGTGATGAAGGCCCCATCCCACCAGTCATGCTTGCCGTGGATCCCGGGCAGGCCATGCGTTTCGCGCCCGCCGCCCATGTCCGACGCTTCGACCGACACGGCGTCCGCTGCATAAAGCCGGTCAAGATTTGCTCGCGCCCGGTTTTCCCGGCACCCGGCGACCAGTTCATTTGCAATCTCTGCTAAAGTCATGGCATCCTCCAATGTTCTGTTAATGTTCTCACCATGCCGCCGCTGACCGAGTCGCGCAAGCTCCGCTTTTCGTTGCGGCCAATCCTTGCGCAGCCTATACGGACGCCCATGTCGAACCGCGCCCCCCTTCCCCCCGAAATCGCCAATCCTGAAATACGGAGGCGCCGGACCTTTGCGATCATCTCGCACCCCGATGCCGGCAAGACCACGCTGACCGAAAAGTTCCTCTTGTTCGGCGGTGCTATCCAGATGGCCGGACAGGTCCGCGCCAAAGGCGATGCGCGGCGCACCCGGTCGGACTTCATGAAGATCGAGGCGGATCGTGGCATTTCGGTTTCCGCCTCGGCCATGTCGTTCGACTTCCGACAGTACCGTTTCAATCTGGTCGATACGCCCGGCCACAGCGACTTTTCCGAAGACACCTACCGCACGCTGACCGCCGTGGATGCCGCGATCATGGTGATCGACGGGGCAAAGGGCGTTGAGTCGCAGACCCGCAAGCTGTTTGAGGTTTGCCGCCTGCGCGACTTGCCGATCCTGACCTTCTGCAACAAGATGGACCGCGAATCCCGCGATGTGTTTGAAATCATAGACGAAATTCAGCAAAATCTGGCCATTGACGTGACTCCGGCCAGCTGGCCCATCGGGATCGGGCGGGAATTTGTCGGTGCTTACGACCTCTTGCACGACAAGCTTGAGATCATGGACCGCGCCGACCGCAACAAGGTGGCGGAGTCGATCCAGATATCCGGCGTTGACGATCCGAAACTGGCCGAACACATCCCGGCAGAGCTGCTGAAGAAATTCCACGAAGAGCTTGAGATGGCGCGCGAACTGCTGCCCGCCTTTGACCGTGAAGCGTTCCTGAACGGCTCGATGACGCCGATCTGGTTCGGCTCGGCGATCAATTCCTTCGGGGTGAAGGAATTGATGGACGGCATGGGCGAATACGGCCCGGAACCGCAGCCGCAAAAGGCCGCCGAACGTCAGATTGACGCGCAAGAAACGCCGGTAACCGGCTTCGTCTTCAAGGTGCAGGCCAACATGGACCCCAAGCACCGCGACCGGGTGGCTTTTGTCCGCCTTGCAAGTGGGCATTTTGAACGCGGCATGAAGCTGCACCATGTGCGGACGAAAAAGCCGATGACCGTGGCCAGCCCGGTCCTGTTCCTTGCTGCCGACCGTGAACTGGCCGAAGAGGCCTGGGCCGGCGACATCATCGGCATCCCGAACCACGGCCAATTGCGGATTGGCGACGCCTTGACCGAAGGGGAAAACCTGCGCTTCACCGGCATCCCTTCTTTCGCGCCGGAACTGCTGCAAACGGTGCGCGCGATGGACCCGATGAAGGCCAAGCATCTGGAAAAGGCCCTGACCCAATTCGCCGAGGAAGGTGCCGCCAAGGTCTTCAAGCCGATCATCGGGTCAGGCTATATCGTCGGCGTGGTCGGGGCATTGCAGTTTGAGGTGCTGGCCAGCCGGATCGAGCAGGAGTATTCGCTTCCGGTGCGGTTTGAAGGATCAAACTTTACTTCCGCGCGCTGGATTGCCGGTGACAAGACTGCGATCGAGCAGCTGGTCAGCGTCAACAAGGGCCATATCGCCCATGACAGCGACGGGGACCTTGTGTTCCTGACCCGCCTGCAATGGGACATTGACCGCGTCGTGCGCGACTATCCCGGCGTGAAGCTGACGGCGACGAAAGAGATGATGGTCTGACCTTTCTCTTGGCCGGGTCATGGTCTGGGCGCAAGAAAATCAACAGCTTGGGTCGCAGCGTTCGTACTCCCGTGCGATGGGGTGATCTTGACCCTGCTTGGCGCGGGCCATAGGCTGACCCCGGTCTCGGCGGGACAGCGCGACACCGGAGACGGCGATACTGGAGACGGCCATGACCGCACCGCCCGACCCCAGACCCCCTTCCCCCGTGCCGGGCGACCCCGTCGTTGATCCCTTTACCGATGAAGATGACGGCCCCACTGTCACCTATCCCGACGCGCCGGACAGCCTGATCGACCTGTGGATGGCCCGGCGCAAGCGCATGGCGTTTGGCCCCGGTGAGGCGCTGCCGCCACTCGACGTGCCCCTGCAACCGCTGTTGAAGGCGCAGATCGAACCGCCCGCACCCGAACCCGGCCCCTCTGAACCCGGCCCCTCCGACCCCTCCACCGATGCCCCACCCGCCGAGCGCATGTCGCTGCACGGCCAGAAGCTGCGTTCGATCCGGGCTGAACTCGTCGGCAAGTCCGAACTTGCCGCTCTCAACGCCATTCTGATCGCCCATCTGCGCAAGCGCAGCTATCCGCGTGAAGCGCCGCTCCTTTTTCGTCGCATCTGGACAGAGGCTGGCACCGAGCTGATGCAGGAATTGCCGGGGCGCTGGCTGATTTCCTCGATCATCACCTTTGGCGACCATGGTGAAACCGAAGCGCAGCGCCGCATCGGGCTGTCGATGAATGTGCTGTTCTCGCTGATGAAGCTGTACGAGTTTGAACGCTTTCACTCCGGCGTCTGGCCAGAGAAGGCCTTTCCATCGCGCCGCATCGGCAAGAAGAAATTGCCGCTGGACATGCCGCAATTTGCGCTTCTGGGCGGGGGGTTGGATGTGAACCTCCTGGCGCAGTTGTGGCATGAGGCGCGGGAGGAACCAGTGGCCGGCGCGCTGGCCCGTCACCTTTTGCACCAGTTGAACGAAGACCCGCGGAATCTTTTCCGCCGCATCGGGCTGATGCGCGCCGACAAGCATATGAACCGGATGGAAGGGGCCGAAGAACCCCACCGCCCGACTGATCCCGAGACGGGCGCCGCCCCTGACGCACCAAGCCTGACCTAAGATCTGAACCTGACCCTGACCCAAGACACGA
The DNA here is from genome assembly GCA_031425675.1 of Paracoccaceae bacterium. GTDB lineage: Bacteria > Pseudomonadota > Alphaproteobacteria > Rhodobacterales > Rhodobacteraceae > Tabrizicola. The sequence goes on from JANPJU010000069.1 coordinate 25,414, forward strand.
CCGCTGCGGCCCGTGCACCATGGTCAGGCGACGGCTTGGCCAGCGTCACCCGCCGCACAAGTGCCGGCGGGGCAACGCAGCCTTCGGTCACGATGCTTAGCAGCGTCTGACCTTCAGCAAAACCGCGCCCGATGGGGACGACAAACACCTCACCTGGGCCAAGGGCCGGGGTATGCCCCAGAAAGCCCCGCGCCAGGCTTTCCACCCGAAAGCGCACCCGGACGCAGCCTGATTCCGGCGCGGCCAGAAGCAGACCATAGCTTTTGCCTGCCGACACCGAAGCGAGTGGGTATGACAGGCGGCAGACAGCCTCGGGACAGGCGTCCGCAGCGGGTGAATTTGCGAACAGCAGAACAAACCCTGCAAGACATGCAATCTTCATTGAAAATCACCTATGGAAAAATCGTTCGGAAATGTCGTCGCCAAATAGGCGAAAGGATGCCACACAGCGAGTAGTTTTCAAAGCTGATGGCCACGCCTTGACCCAATGCCGCATTTGCGTTATGCGCAACGCGCGGTCATTGGGGCCGCGACGCCGGGGCGCCCGGAAACTAGCGTCCCACAATTCTGCGGTCCGATACCGCATCCATAGGACGCTTATGACCAAATTTTCCGACCTCGCGCTGGACCCGCGCGTACTTCAGGCCGTTCTCGAAGCCGGCTATGAGACCCCCACGCCGATCCAGGAACAAGCCATCCCGCACGCGCTGCAAGGCCGCGACGTGCTGGGGATCGCCCAGACCGGCACCGGCAAGACCGCCAGTTTTGTGTTGCCGATGATCACCCTTCTGGGCCAGGGCCGCGCCCGCGCCCGGATGCCGCGCAGTCTGGTGCTGGCACCGACGCGCGAACTGGCCGCCCAGGTGGCCGAGAATTTCGAGACTTATGCCAAGCACACCAAGCTGACAAAGGCGCTGCTGATCGGCGGGGTTTCCTTTGGCGAGCAGGACAAGCTGATCGACCGTGGCGTTGACGTGCTGATCGCTACGCCCGGCCGCCTGCTGGACCATTTCGAGCGTGGCAAGCTTCTCCTCACCGGCGTGCAGATCATGGTGGTGGATGAGGCGGACCGGATGCTCGACATGGGCTTCATCCCCGATATCGAACGCATCTTCCAGCTGACCCCCTTCACCCGCCAGACGATGTTCTACAGCGCCACCATGGCGCCCGAGATCGAGCGGATCACCAACACCTTCCTGACCAACCCCGCCAAGATCGAGGTTGCTCGGCAGGCCACGGCATCGCTGACCATCACGCAGGCGTTGATCGAGGTGAAGCCAGCCCGCAAGGACCTGAACTTTGCGGAAAAGCGGGCAGTCCTGCGCGCGCTGATCCGCGCCGAGGGTGAGGCTTGCACCAACGCGATCATCTTCTGCAACCGCAAGATGGATGTGGATGTGGTCGCAAAGTCGCTGAAATCGCATGGTTTCAACGCAGCGCCGATCCACGGCGATCTGGAACAGTCGCAGCGCATGAAGACGCTGGACGCTTTCCGAGACGGGACGCTGCACTTGCTGGTCGCCTCGGACGTAGCGGCGCGGGGGCTGGACATTCCGGCGGTCAGCCATGTGTTCAACTTTGACGTGCCCTCACACCCCGAAGACTATGTTCACCGCATCGGCCGCACGGGGCGTGCGGGGCGGCTGGGCAAGGCCTATACCATCTCGGTCCCGTCGGATGTGAAGTATCTGGCCGCGATCGAAAGTCTGGTGAAGATGGAAATCCCGAAAGGTACTCTGCCCGAAGGCTACGTCCCCGACACCAGCGAAGCCGGGCCCGAGCGTCCGCGCGAAGACCGCAGCCCGCGGGGCCGCGAACGCGGTGGTCGCGGACGCGACCGTGACCGGTCGCCAAAGCCGCATGACGAGATGGCGGCAATGGCCCCCGTGATCGTGGCACAAAAGGCTGAGGCTCCGGTGGAAGACGTCGCTCCTGAAGTTCGCGCCGAAGTGCGGGCCGAGCCGCGCACGGAACGCACAGATGGCCGGCGCGAAGGCCGGGATAAGCGGGAACCGCGTGAGGATCGGCGTGAAGTCCAGCCTCGGGAAGAACGTCCCCGTGACGAACGCGCGCGTGATGACCGTCCCCGCGACGCCCAGCCGCGTGACGCTCAGCCGCGCGACGACCGCCGCGATTATCGCCGTGACCGGGATCTTGGGCCATCCGTGGTGGGAATGGGTGATCATGTCCCGGATTTCATCATGCGCAGTTTCGCGATCAAGACCGTGACCCTGGACGAGGTTGAAGAACCCGCGACCGGCACCGAAGGCTGATCCAGCCTGACTGCAATGGAAAAGGCCCCGACTCTGTCGGGGCCTTTTGCGTTCAGGACCTGCGGCTATTCTGCCGTCAGGCGGCTGATCACCACAGTTACCTCGGGCTTCTTGCCAATCTCTTCCATGGCCACCTGACGGAGAACCTTGCGGATTTCTTCCTCCAGTTTGGTGTCGTCCTTGAGAAGTTTCTTGGCCGCGCGGTCAAGGAAATCGGCAAGGTCGGCCTCGATCGTTTCGGCCAGCGGACGCTCACCCCGGCCATTGGCGGGCACGCCCATCAGTTCCACCCAGGGTTCGCCCATCGGCTGGTCACTTTCGTCCAGGATCACGGTCACCAGCGCATGGCCGTTCAGCGCCATGCGAATCCGGTCGCGGACCACCCCGTCCAGCGCGCCGATAAGGGCCGTGCCGTCCAGGTAAACACGGCCGGTTTCGATGTATTCAGCCACTTCCGGCACGTCGCCGGTCAGGTCGATCATCATGCCGTTGACCGCGACGATGGCAGCAATCCCGGCCTCGGTCGCGATGCGGGCGTGTTCGCGCAGGTGGCGGTGTTCGCCGTGCATCGGGATCAGCATGTCGGGCAGCACCAGACGGTGGACATGTTCCAGATCCGGGCGGTTCGCGTGGCCGGAGACGTGGTACTTGCCACCGGCATCGTCCACGACGTTGACGCCCATTTCCGAATAGGCGTTCCAGATACGCAGCACGTCGCGCTCATTCCCGGGAATGGTCTTGGAGGAGAACAGGAACGTATCCCCCTCTTTCATCTGGATGCCGAGATACTTGCCACGGCTAAGCTGGGCGCTGGCGGCGCGGCGTTCGCCCTGGCTGCCGGTGACCAGCAGCATCAGGTTCTTGCGCGGGACATCCAGCGCCTCTTCCGGGGTGACGGTGCGGGGAAACCCGGACAGGACGCCCGATTCTTCTCCGGCGGCAATCATCTTCTTCATCGACCGGCCCAGCACGCAGATCGTGCGGTCAGCGGCGCGGGCGGCTTCGGCGAGAGTCTTGAGACGCGCCACGTTGGACCCGAAGGTCGTGGCGGCGACCATCCCGCTGGCGCTGCGGATCAGGTCAGTCAACGCCGGGCCAAGGGTACTTTCCGACCGCCCGGCATGCGTGGAAAACACGTTCGTGCTGTCGCACATCATCGCCTTGACCGGCCGTTCCTTGACGATTTCGGCGATGCGGGCGTCATCCCACGCCTCACCGACCACAGGGTTGTGGTCGATCTTGAAGTCGGCGGTGTGGAAGATACGGCCTGCCGGAGTGTCGATCACCAAGGCCGAGCTTTCGGGGATAGAGTGCGACACCGGCACGAACTGCACCTTGAAGGGGCCAACCTCAACCGTGGCCGGGCGCGCTTCAACCGTGTTGATCTGGTTTACGGGCAGACCTGCCTCTTCGAATTTCAGCTTGCCAATGGTCGCGGTAAAGCGGCGGCAGTAGATCTTTTTCTGCAGCTTGGGCCAAAGACGCCCGATTGCCCCGATGTGATCTTCATGGGCGTGGGTGATAAAGATCGCCTCAAGCCGGTCGGCCCGCGCCTCAAGCCACGAGACGTCGGGCATGATCAGGTCCACCCCGGGTGATCCGTCCATGTCAGGGAAGGTCACCCCCAGATCGACCAAGATCAGCCGTTCCTTGCCGGCAGGTCCGTAGCCGTAGACGTAGGCGTTCATGCCGATCTCCCCGGCGCCGCCGAGGGGAAGGTAGATCAGGCGGTTCACAGTCATGCGGTTTCCTTGTTGTAATCGTGGATCAGGACGAGGCCATGCATCGTCAGATCATCCTCGATAGATTGAAATAGCGCTGTTCCCTGGGCGAAAAGGGAAGCCAGGCCCCCGGTCGCGATAACTTTCATGGGCTGGTCACGTTCACGCCTGATGGCGCCGATGATACCGTCGATCAGCCCGACATAGCCCCAATACACCCCAGACTGCATGCAGGCCACCGTATTCGTGCCGATCACCCGGTCCGGCTTTGCCACGTCGATATGCGGCAAGGCGGCGGCGGCATTGTGCAGCGCCTCAAGCGAGAGGTTGACGCCGGGCGCGATGACGCCGCCGACATAGGCGCCGTCATGGTCGACCACGTCAAAGGTGGTGGCAGTGCCGAAGTCGACGACGATCAGGTTGCCGCCATGCCGGTCATGGCCCGCCACAGTGTTGACCAGCCGGTCAGGGCCGACGGTGGTACCCTGATCCACCCGTGGCGCCACGGGCAGGCGGCAGTCAGGCTTTCCCACGACAAGCGGGCGGCAGGTGAAATACCGGTCGCAAAGGACGCGCAGGTTGAAGACCACGCGCGGGACGGTCGAAGAAATGATCGCCTCGGTCACCCGCGCCTCGGTCCGGGTCAGCATGAGGAGGCTGGAGAGCCAGACGAAATATTCATCCGCCGTGCGCTTGTGATCGGTAGCGATGCGCCAGGTGGCGATGAACCGGGTGCCGTCCCAGATGGAAAACACTGTGTTGGTATTGCCGCAGTCGATGGCGAGAAGCATGGGGTGCGCCTTGTGGCTGAGGGCGGAGCCGGGGGTTTCACACCCCCGCACCCCCGTGGAGTATTTGCAAAAAGAGCAACGCAGAGGGCATCAAAAGAACACCTCGGCGGCGGGGATGGCAAGGGGGCCTGCGGGAGTGCCGAGGATCAGGTTGCCGCTGGCGTCGATGGTCTGGAAGATACCGTCGCGGGTTTGGGTGCCGGTGCGGGCGCGGATCGGCTGCCCAAGGCGTGCGGCGTGGGCCAGCCATTGCTTTCGCAGGGGCGCAAAGCCGTGGGTCTGGAACTGGCCTTCCCATGCGGCATAGGCGGGGGCGAGGGCGTCAAGGAAACCCTCGGGCGTGATGCGGTGGCCGGTTTCCTGGAGGAGGCACACGGGGGGAACGGCGCCGGGCTCAACGGTTGCGGGGTCCGGCGCGGCGATCAGATTGACGCCGATGCCGATGCAAAGGACCGGAGTTGCGGTGCCAAGGCCCGCGCTTTCCAACAGGATGCCCGCCAGTTTGCCGCCGTTCAGCAGCACATCATTCGGCCATTTCAGGGTAAAGCTGTCGGGCAGGCCGGTCAGCGCCACGCAGGCGTCGCGCAAGGCCAGCGCGGCCGCGAAGGAGCGGAGGGCGACCGCCTCAGCCGGTTCAGTGGGGGTCAGGACCAGCGTGGCGTAAAGGTTGCCTTTCGGACTGTCCCAATGCCGCGCGCGGCGACCGCGGCCTGCCGTCTGCATCGCGGCGCTGATCCAGGTCGGACCTTGCAGCGACGCTGCGCGGCGGAAGCCTTCGGCGTTGGTGCTGTCAATCTCGGCCAAGGCAATGCGCCCTGCCACCATACCCAAGTCAGCGGACAAGCGCTTCAGCCGCGATGGCGGCGGCGGGTTCGATCCCGAACAGGTTGATAACCCCAACCAGCATGATCACGGCCACGCCCATCAGCATGACCCATTGGACCGGGGCCATCCGGCTGGTCACAGGTTCCTGATCGGCACCGAAATACATGAAGAAGACCAGCCGCAGATAATAGAACGCGCCGATCACCGAAGCGACTGCACCAACCAGCGCAAGCCAGGTCATACCCGCATCGACGGCGGCTTTCAGGACGTAGAACTTGCCGAAAAAGCCCAGCATGGGCGGCACGCCTGCCAAGCTGAACAACAGGACCAGCATCGCAAGGGCCTTCAAAGGCTCCGCCTTGGCGAACTGGTTGAGGCTGGCGATGTCACTGACCGGGCGGCCATTCTTTTCCAGCGACAGGATGAAGGCAAAGGTGCCGACGTTCATTGTGACATAGATCGCCATGTAGATCAGCGTGGCCTGGATGCCGTAGGCGGTGCCGACGGCCACGCCAATCAGCGCATAACCCATATGGGCGATGGAGGAATAAGCCATCAGGCGCTTGATGTCCTTCTGGCCGATGGCGGCAACCGCGCCAAGCGCCATCGAGGCGACCGCAAGCCCTGCCAGAACCTGACCCCATTGGTCGGGCACGCCGCCGAAGGCGTCCTGCACCAGCCGCGCGATCAGGGCCATAGCGGCCACTTTCGGAGCGGTGGCGAAGAAGGCGGTGACGGGGGTGGGTGAGCCTTCGTAAACGTCAGGGGTCCACATGTGGAAGGGGGCCGCGCTGACCTTGAACGCAAGGCCCGCCAGCATGAACACGAGCCCGAACAGCAGACCCAACGGCACGCCATCCTGCACGGTGGTCAGGATCCCGGCGAATTGCGTGGTGCCCGCGTAACCATAGACCAGCGACGCGCCATACAGCAGCAACCCCGAGGACAAGGCACCCAGGACGAAGTATTTCAGCCCCGCCTCGGACGACTTGGCGCTGTCACGGCGCAGGCTGGCAACGACGTAGAGGGCCAGCGATTGCAGCTCCAGCCCCATGTAGAGGGTCATCAGATCAGCGGCGGACACCATGACCATCATCCCCACGACGGACAAAGTGATCAGGATCGGGTATTCAAAGCGCAACAGGTCCCGCCGGGTCATATAATCCTGTCCCATCACCAGGACGGCGGCGGCGGACAACAGAATCGTGACCTTGGCAAAGCGGGCGAACGGATCATCAACGAACAGGCCGTTGAAAACCAGACGCTCCCCCTCGATCCCCGCGCCGATGTAGAGGGCGAGCGCCACGAACAGGCCCGCCGTCGCCCAGACCAGTGGCACGGCCATCTTGTCCTTGGTGGTGTAGACCCCGAACAGAAGCGCGGCCATGGCATAGCCTGCAAGCAAGATCTCGGGCACAAGGGTCTGGAAATCGGCGGACATCATCGGGGCAACCTTCAGTTCAGGGCCAGCTCTGGCACGGGGGCAGGCAGGGCGGCAGCGTAGTCAGAGACAAGGGCAGTGACCGACGGCCCGATGATATCGGTCACCAGGCTGGGGTAGATGCCCAGAAGCAGGGTCATGGCGATCAGGGGGGCGAAGACCACCTTTTCACGCCGGTCCATGTCGGTGATGGATTTGAGCGCCTCCTTGAGGAGGTCGCCAAAGACCACCCGGCGGTAAAGCCAAAGCGCATAGGCGGCAGACAGGATCACCCCGGTGGCGGCCACGGCCGCAACCCAGGTGTTGACCTGAAAGACCCCCATCAGCGTCAGGAATTCACCGACGAACCCGCTGGTCCCCGGCAGGCCCACGTTGGCCATGGTGAAGAACATGAACACCAGCGCATAGGACGGCATCCGGTTCACCAACCCGCCATAGGCTGCGATCTCGCGCGTGTGCATCCGGTCATAGATCACGCCCACACACAAGAACAGCGCGCCCGAGATGAAGCCGTGGCTGATCATCTGGAAAATCGCACCATCCACCCCCTGCTGGTTGGCCGAAAAGATACCCATGGTCACGAAGCCCATATGCGCGACGGAGGAGTAGGCGATCAGCTTTTTCATGTCGGTCTGCGCCAGCGCCACCAGCGAGGTGTAGACGATGGCGATGGCGCTCATCCACAGCACCAGCGGGGCCATCACATCGGACCCGACCGGAAACATCGGCAGCGAAAAGCGCAGGAAGCCGTAGCCGCCCATCTTCAGCAGAATGGCCGCCAGCACGACCGAGCCTGCCGTGGGCGCCTGAACGTGGGCGTCGGGCAGCCAGGTGTGGACCGGCCACATCGGCATCTTGACCGCGAAGCTGGCGAAGAAGGCCAGAAACAGCATGGTCTGCAAGCCCCCCACCACCTGAAAGCCAAGGACGCTGATCGTGTCCGACCCGAAGTCATGCGCCAGCAGGTCAACGATATCGGTCGTGCCCGCGTCCTGATACATCGCGATCATCGCGACCAGCATCAGGACCGAGCCGAGGAAGGTGTAAAGGAAGAACTTGAAGGCGGCGTAGATCCGCGCCTGCCCGCCCCAGATGCCGATGATCAGGAACATCGGGATCAGCCCGGCCTCAAAGAACAGATAGAACAGCACCAGATCCAGCGCGCAGAACACGCCCAGCATCAGCGTTTCCAAGACCAGAAACGCGATCATGTATTCCTTGACACGGGTTTCGACGTTCCAGCAGGCGTAGATCGTGATCGGCATCAGGAATGTCGTCAGCATCACGAACAGGATGGAAATCCCATCGACCCCCATCTTGTAGGTCAGGCCCATGATCCAGGTCCGTTCCTCGACGAACTGAAAGCCGGTGTTGGCGGGGTCAAACCGCATAAGCACGAAAAGCGAGATCACGAAGGTCGCGCTGGTGGTGAAAAGGGCAAGCCATTTCGCCCCCTGACGCGCCGCCGCATCATCGCCGCGCATGAACAGCGCCAGGATGATCGCCGCGACCAGCGGCAGGAAGGTGATGATCGACAGAAGCTGGTTTTCCATAATGCGCGCCCCTTACTTCGCGCCGCCGAAGAGCGTCATCCAGGTGACAAGGATCACGATCCCCAGCACCATCGCGAAGGCGTAGTGAAACAGATAGCCGGACTGCGCGCGGCCGGCGAGGCGGGTGAAGAAGGGGATGATCCCCAACGCCACCCCGTTAAGCGTGCCGTCAATGACATTGCCGTCGCCTTTCTTCCACAGGAAGGCGCCAAGCCATTTCGCGGGGCGGACGAAGATCAGGTCATAAAGCTCATCAAAGTACCACTTGTTCAGCAAGAACAGATAGAGCGGGCGCTGCTGCGCCGCCAGACGGCCCGGCAGGCTGGGGTTCTTGATGTAGAACAGCCAGGCCAAGCCAAAGCCCAACAGCATGGCGATGAAGGGCGAGACCTTGACCCAGGTCGGCACGAGGTGCGCTGCGTTGATCATCGTGGTCGGCGCGTGTTCGGATTTCTCCACCTTGGCGGGGTCAAGCCGGTCATCGACCATCGCCTGTTCTGCGTCCGTGAAAGGCAGCATCACCAGCGCGCCTTGCGGCACGGTGCCGGGGGCGGCGCTGTGGGTTTCGGCAACAGCGGTGGTGTCGCTGTGGGCTTCGGCCGGTGCGGCCTCGGCTTCTGTCGTCGCGGGTTCGGTGGCAACAGTCGCTGGGGGAGCGGCTTCCGGGGCAACTGTTTCGGTGACTGCTGTCGCTGGGGCAGCTGCTTCTGGGGCTGCTTCCGTGGTCGCGGGCGCGGTCGTGACGGTTTCCGTGGCGGCGGTTTCGGCTGCAGGTGCCGCCTCAACAGTTGCCTCCGCCGCGTGATCCTCACCATGGCCTTCACCATGGGCGGCGGTTTCCATGCCGAACCATTGGCGGACGGCAGTTTCTTCGCCGAAGAACACCTTGTACCAGATCATGCCCGAAAACATCGCCCCCAGCGCCAGCACGCCAAGCGGGATCAGCATGACCAGCGGGCTTTCGTGCGGCTCGTGGTGGTCGTCGTGGCCTTGGGTGTCATGCACCGCGCCATGGTGGTCGTCATGACCGTGACCCGTCGCATGCGCGCGGCTGGTGCCGAAGAAGGTCATGAACATCAGACGCCAACTGTAGAAACTGGTCATGGCGGCGGCGATCACCAGCATCCAGAAGGCGTAGTTTGACCCGACCCAGGCGCTTTCAATCACCGCGTCCTTCGACAGGAACCCGGCAAAGCCGATGTGGGTCAGCGGGATGCCGACGCCGGTGATGGCCAGCGTGCCGATCAGCATGGCGGCGAAGGTGTAGGGGATCTTCTTCCGCAAGCCGCCGTAGTTGCGCATGTCCTGTTCGTGGTGGGTGGCGTGGATCACCGACCCCGCCCCAAGAAACAGCATCGCCTTGAAGAACGCATGGGTGAACAGGTGGAACATCGCCACCGAATAGACGCCCACGCCTGCGGCCACGAACATGTAGCCAAGCTGCGACATGGTGGAATAGGCGATGACGCGCTTGATGTCGTTCTGCACCAGGCCGATGGTCGCGGCCACAAAGGCGGTGGTGGCCCCGAGGAAGGTGACAAAGCCCATTGCCTCGGGTGCGTATTTCATCACGGGGGACATGCGGCACACAAGGAACACGCCGGCGGTGACCATCGTGGCCGCGTGGATCAGGGCGGAGACAGGCGTTGGCCCCTCCATCGCATCCGGCAGCCAGGTGTGCAGGAACAGCTGCGCCGATTTGCCCATTGCCCCGATAAACAGCAACACCGCGATCAGGTTCGCCGCATTCCATTCCGTCCAGAGGAAGCTCAGGTTGGTCTCGGCCAGTGTCGGGGCATAGGCGAAGATATCGTCAAAGCGAACCGAGTCCGCGAGGAAGTAAAGCGCAAAGATGCCAAGCGCAAAGCCGAAGTCGCCCACCCGGTTGACCACGAAAGCCTTGATCGCGGCGGCGTTGGCCGATGGCTTGCGGTAGTAGAAGCCGATCAGAAGGTATGAGGCGACGCCCACCCCTTCCCAGCCGAAGAACATCTGGATCAGGTTGTCAGCGGTCACCAGCATCAGCATGGCGAAGGTGAAGAACGACAGGTAGGCGAAGAAGCGGGCCTTGTAGTTTTCCCCCTCATGCCAGTTGTCGTCATGCGCCATGTAGCCGAAGGAATAAAGGTGGACGAGAGCGGAGACCGAGTTCACCACCACCAGCATGATCGCGGTCAGCCGGTCCAGGCGAATGGCCCATTCGCTGCCCATAGTGCCGGATTCGATCCAGCGCATCAGGACGATGCGCTGCGTTTCGCCGTCGAAGGTGACGAAGATCCACCACGACAGCGCGGCGGCGAGGAAGATCAGCGACGTGGCGATGACCTGTCCGGCCTTCTCGCCAATCAGACGCCAGCCGAACCCGCAGATCAGCGCCCCGATCAGGGGGGCAAAAAGGATGATCGTTGCCATCTGGGTCAGCCCTTCATCACGTTGACGTCTTCCACCTCGATCGACCCGCGGTTGCGGAAGAAGACGACGAGGATGGCAAGGCCGATGGCGGCCTCGGCTGCGGCGACGGTCAGGACGAACATGGTGAAGACCTGCCCCACAAGGTCACCCGAAAAGCTGGAGAAGGCGACAAGGTTGATGTTGACGGCCAGCAGCATGAGTTCAATCGACATCAGGATGACGATCACGTTCTTGCGGTTCAGGAAAATCCCGAAGATCCCGATGACGAA
>JANPJU010000070.1:0-9198 GCA_031425675.1 Paracoccaceae bacterium
CCCTTGGCGCGGTATTGCTCCTCGATCTTCCACTCGATCGGCAGACCGTGGCAGTCCCAGCCCGGCACATAGCGGGCATCGCGGCCCATCATCTGCTGGGACCGCACCACCATGTCCTTCAAGACCTTGTTCAGCGCGTGGCCGATATGGAGGTGCCCGTTCGCGTAAGGAGGGCCGTCGTGCAGCACGAAGGGCACCCGGCCGGCGGCGGTAGAGCGCAGGCGGTCGTAGACGCCGATCCGCTCCCAGCGGGCCAGCCAGTCGGGTTCGCGCTGGGGCAGACCCGCGCGCATCGGGAACGGGGTTTCGGGCAGGAAAACGGTGTCGCGGTAGTCGGGAACAACGGTGTCGGACGACATGAGGATACTCGCGGTCAAAAGGGGGGGAGGGATCGGCCAAGCGCATAGAACCCGGCGGCTGGGGATCAGCCTGCCGGGCAGCTAATTCGACGCGAGATCAGCCCGTATTCCATGCCGGGGGTTATAGGCGGCAGGACCGGCGCGGTAAAGGGTCGGACAAGTGCGTTTGCTGGGCCTGAGGCCACCCCCCCTCGCCCATGCCCTGCCAGCGCCCCACCCCATACCCTCCCCCCCATACCCTCCCCCCATACCCTCCCCCCCGAGGGGGAGGGTAGCGACTGTCCCAACCCCACGCTTGCGCGCAAGGGCAAAAGGTCATGGCATGGTCGTTCCGAGAGAGCCCCCCCATGCGGAGGGGTGGGGTGGGGCTACGGCCTCAGCACCCTCAAGCGTTCAGGTGCTGCCACACGTCCGAGATGACCACTGACCCTTCGCCCACGCCGGACGCCACCCGCTTGACCGAACCGGCCCGCACATCGCCGACGGCTTAGATGCCGGGGCAGCTTGTGGCATAGCGCCCGCGCGCGGCAGCGCCTTCGCCCGCGTCGGCCCCGGTCAGGACAAACCCGTTCGCATCCAAGGCTACGCGGCCTTTTAGCCAGCCGGTATTGGGTGCCGCCCCCACCATAACAAAGACCGCGCGGGCGTTGAGCGTCCAGTCCTGCCCATCCTCACCACTGTGAATCACCACCGATTGCAGACTGCGCTCACCCTCAAGCCGGATGACCTGCGCGCGGGTGTGGATGGTGATGTTCGGCGTGCGCTGCAGCCGGTCCAGCAGGTAGGCCGACATGCTGGCCGCCAGACTGCCACCCCGCACCAGCACATGCACATGGCGGGCCGTGCGCGACAGGAACATCGCCGCCTGGCCAGCCGAGTTGCCGCCGCCGATCACCACCACCTCGCTTTCGCGGCACCAACGCGCCTCAACCTCGGTCGCGGCATAGTAGATGCCGGCGCCCTCGAACTCCTCCAGCCGGTCCAGCGGCATCCGCCGGTATTCCACCCCCGTCGCCACCACGACCGACCGCGCAAGGACCCGCGCGCCATTGTCCAGCTTCAGGCACCAGCCGCGCGCTTCGGGGTCAATCCCGGTCACCCGGTGCGGAATGGCAAAGCGGGTGCCGAACTTCATCGCCTGCACCTCGCCCCGGAAACACAGGTCTGCGCCGGAAATGCCGGTTGGAAAGCCCATGTAATTCTCGATCCGGCTGGAGGTTCCGGCCTGCCCGCCAATCGCCAGATCCTCAACCACCAGCGCGGAAAGCCCCTCGGCCCCGGCATAAACCGCAGCCGAGACGCCAGAAGGCCCGCCACCGACGATGACCACATCAAAGGTCGCATCGGTAGGGGAAAACGCGATGCCGATGCGTTCGGCAATTGCCAGCGGCGTGCAATCCAGCACCTCGCCCGCGCCAAAGATCACCTTGGGGCCGTGGTCGGGCCGGAAGGAACAGGTCTCACCCCAGTCCGCCGCTTCGGGCGAGGCGGGATCGACCAGCGTGACGGGCAGCTTGTTGCGCGCGCAGAACGCCGCCACCGCACGCACCTGCCGGTCCTCGGCCGGGCCGACCACGGTAATTGCAGTCGTCGCGCGCTCCAGCATTGCCCTGCGGCGAGCCGCGAAGACCGATACGATGATGTCCGACATTTCGGGTTCTGCCGCCATTAGCCGCAGCATGGCATCGCGCGGCACCTCAAGTACCCGGGAGTGGCTGGCGGCGCGCATGGTGTAAAGTACCCTGCCACCAACCAGAAAGGCAATTTCGCCAATGAACTGGCCCGCCCCCAGTGTGCTTGCGTTCAGCGCCTGACCGCGCGCTTCGTCCCAAAGCTGGAACCCGCCCTCCAGCACATAGTGGAACATGTCGGAAGGATCGCCCATCCGCAGGAAAACAGCACCTTCCGGCACCGCGCGTTCCACGCCGATGCGACGCAGGGCGGTGATGTGATCGGTGGTCAGCGGCCTGCGCACCATTGTCGCAAGGTCCTCGGCAAGGCTTTCCATTTTGCCCCCTATCGGCAATCCTTCCAAACAAGATTGGCTGTGCCCGCCTGAAACGCAAGGCCGCCGCAGACAGGGGCCGGGAATGGGAGAGTGTCGATGAAACTTGCGTCCGAAAATGTTCTGGGTGATGCACTGGAGCCGTGCTCAACCGCCCCCGTGACCGGCTTTTTCCGTAACGGCTGCTGCGACACTGGCCCGATGGACCGCGGTTTGCACACGGTCTGCGCCACCATGACGGCCGAGTTTCTGGCCCTGTCGAAATACCTTGGGAATGATTTGTCCACGCCCCGGCCCGAGTACGGGTTTCAAGGACTGAAACCGGGGGACCAGTGGTGCCTGTGCGCCAACCGGTTTTTGCAAGCGCATCAGGAAGGCGCTGCGCCAAAGATCAGACTGGCCGCCACCCACAAGGCGACCCTTGCCGTCGTCCCGCTGGAGATCTTGCAAGAGCACGCCGTCTGACCCTTAAGCCGCCGACCGACCCTTAAGCCGCCGACTGGCCGCCATTTGCGGCGGTCCGCACCGTGCCGTCATCGCGCATGAGGTCATCGATGAACAGGCTGAGGAGTTGCGGTCGCCCGCTGACACCTGCCTTGCGGTAGATCGCGTTCGTCTGGGCCTTGACCGTGCCTTCACTGGTGCTGCGCAGGGTGGCGATTTCCGCCGTCGACATGCCCTTGATTGCAAACAACGCCACATCCCGTTCCGACGGGGTCAGTCCCCATTCGCTGAGCCGTTCCTCCAGCAGCACCATGAACGCGCCCGATGCGCGGCGCAGCCGTTCCTCGGCGCGGTTGCGGTCGCGCAGTGCTCGCCGCAGCATCAAGCCGCCGACGATCACCCCCAGAACGAGGCCGATGGCGGCACCGATCTCCAGATACTCGCGCATTTCCCAACTTATCGGGGTGGTGCGGATGCCCAGCACCGATGACAGAATGTCGGACACGAAGAAAAAGGCGCACAGCGCCTGAATGACGAAGATCGCCAGAAAGGGTGCGGCGCGTTTCAATCCGGCGTCTGGGCGTGGTGAGGCTTAATCATCATCGCCACCGCCGCCTTCACTGTCGTCTTCGCCGCCGCCCTCTTCGCCGCCGCCGCCCTCTTCGCCGCCGCTGCCCTCCTCGCCGCCGCCGTCTTCGCCGTCGGAATCACCTCCATCCTCATTGTCATTGTCATCGTCATCGTCTTCATCATCATCTTCATCGCCGCCAGAGTTCCCCCCACCGCCGTTGCCAGACTTGTCTTGGATGATCTCGACGGTTGACTTGCCGCCTATGCCGGGCGTCCACAGGTCGCGGAGAATTTCACCGGTGCGCGGGTTGACGATGATCTCGCGCCGGCCACCCTGCTTGGAGGCCATGATCCGGACCCGGCCCAGAAGGGTGCGTTCCTGCAGGACGGTCTGAAACCCCTGCTGGCGCAGTTGCCGGATGATGCTGCCGACAAAGTCCTGTGCGACCGCCGGCGTTGCCGCCGCCAGTCCCAGTGCAGCCCCAACCAGGAGATCCCGGCGTCTTAGCGTCATCTTGGCCCCGTCTTTCTCGGCGACTATGCGCCCGGCCTCGGGCCCCGGCAAGACCAGGACCCGTGCTGCCGTCAGTCGACAGTTTTAGTCTTCGCTGCCTTCGTTGTCGTCGTCACTGTCATCATTGCCGTGGTCGTCATCGCCTTCGTCGTCACTGCCCGAATTGTCGTCGTTATCATCACCGCCTTCGTCGTCATCGCCCGAACCGCCGTTGTCACTGTCATCGTCATCGCTTTCGTCATCGCCCGAATCGTCATCGTTTTCGTCGTCATCATTGTCGTCGTCTTCCGAATCGTCGTCGTCGCCGTCGCTGTTGTCATTATCTTCAAAATCCTTGTTCGAGCTGTCGATCTCGACACCGGACTTGCCGATGTAATCATCATCTGCATCCTCAAACTCAGACTTGATCACCTCGCCAGTGGCATTGTCATAGACCACTTCGACCTTGCGATTGCCTTTGACGGCCTCAAGCTTGGTCTGGGTCGGACCGGTCTTGACCTCGACATAGGTGTAGCCCTCGGCAACGTACTTGTCGGCCAGTGCCTGCGGGTTGATCGCCGCGAAAGCCATGGTCGCCGACAAGGCCGTCGCCGCAGTGAAAAGCATCAGTTTGGTTTTCAGTTTCATGTCCGTCTCCATCCGTCCGGGCGCTTGGAAAGCCCGATCAAGGTTGCCCGGCGCAGGGGGCCGGTGTGCATCAGCACGGTCAGGAAACGGGGGAAACCGACGGACAATCCATCCGCATTGGGTTTAGGGCCGGGGGCATAAACCTTCTGCCAGCACGCCTAAACGTAAGTTTATGTCGAAATGCACCATAGCGCGTGGATCTGCTCCCCGACGGCAACCGTGCCGCCGGGGTCAACCAAGGGCCGTCAGATCTTCATGTCAAAGCCAAGGTGCTTGGCCACGGTGAAGATGTCCTTGTCGCCGCGCCCACACATGTTCATCACGATGATATGGTCGCGCGGCAGGGTCGGCGCGATCTTCATCACCTGTGCCAGGGCGTGGGACGGCTCCAGCGCGGGGATGATTCCCTCAAGCTTGCAGCAAAGCTGGAACGCCTCCAGCGCCTCGGCGTCAGTGATGCTGACGTATTTTGCCCGACCGATGTCGTGCAGCCAGGAATGTTCCGGCCCGATCCCGGGATAGTCGAGGCCGGCGCTGATGCTGAACCCTTCCAGGATCTGCCCGTCGGTGTCCTGCAACAGATAGGTGCGGTTGCCGTGCAGCACGCCCGGACGCCCGCCGGTCAGGCTGGCGCAATGCTCCATCCGGTCGTCGACGCCTTTGCCGCCCGCCTCGACGCCCACAATGTTCACGGAAGGGTCATCAAGGAAGGGGTAGAACAGACCCATCGCGTTCGACCCGCCGCCGATGGCCGCGACGAGGGTATCGGGCAGACGCCCCTCGCCTTCCTGTTCGGCCAACTGCCAGCGCACTTCCTTGCCGATGATGCTTTGAAAGTCCCGCACCATCGCGGGGTAAGGATGCGGCCCCGCCACCGTGCCGATGCAATAGAAGGTGTCGCGCACGTTGGTCACCCAGTCGCGCAGCGCGTCGTTCATCGCGTCCTTCAGCGTGCCGCGACCGCTGGTCACGGGGATGACCTCGGCCCCCAGCAGCTTCATCCGGAACACGTTCGGGGCCTGACGTTCCACGTCATGCGCGCCCATGTAGACCACGCATTGCAACCCGAACTTGGCGCAGACCGTCGCGGTCGCCACCCCGTGCTGCCCCGCCCCGGTTTCCGCGATGATCCGCGTCTTGCCCATCCGGCGGGCCAGGATGATCTGGCCCAGCACGTTGTTGATCTTGTGCGCCCCGGTATGGTTCAGCTCATCCCGCTTCATGTAGACCTTGGCACCGCCAAGTTCCGCAGTCAGCCGGGGTGCGAAATACAGGGGCGAGGGGCGACCGACATAGTGTTTCCACAGATCGTCCATCTCTGCCCAGAAGCTGGGGTCGGTCTTGGCGTGTTCATAACGCTCTTCCAGCTCCAGGATCAGCGGCATCAGCGTTTCACTGACGAACCGCCCCCCGAACTGGCCAAACCGGCCCTGTTCGTCCGGGCCCATCATGAAGCTGTTCAATCCATCTTCGGCCATAACGTCCCCCATTTGCTTGGGAAGGATGTAGCGCCATTGCCCCCAGCGGTAAAGGCGCGCCGCCATCTGACGCGTTCGTGATCACCAAGCGCGCAACTTTGCCGCACGCCACTCCGTAAATTACCCGTTAACGCAAAAAGGAGTGACCTATGCGTATTCTTGCCACCGCTGCCCTGATGGCCGCAACCGCCCTGCCCGCCGCTGCCGACACCGCGATCGCCCTGACCGGCGACCGGACGCTGCTGACCATCGACACCGCGACCGCCGCCGTCACGGCCACGGTCGAGGTTCAGGGTGTGACCAGCCTTCTGGGCATCGACCTGCGCCCCGGCAATGGCAAGCTTTACGGCGTGACCGATGCGCAAGCCATCGTCGAGATCGACGCAGCCACCGGTGCCGTCATTGAAATTGCGACCATGAACACCCCGATGGCCCTGACCGACGCGCCGGTCGTGGTTGACTTCAACCCCGCCGCTGACCGTCTGCGTTTCATGTCCGGCACCACCAACCACCGCGTGAACCCCGATACCGGCGAAGTGACCGTTGACGGCCCCCTCGCCTTCGTTGCCGAAGACATGCACGCCGGCGAAGCGCCGAACATCGTTGCGGCCGCCTACACCAACAGCTACGGCAAGCCGGAAAAGACCGCGATGTTCGACATCGACGCCACGATTTCCGCCGTGATCCAGCAGACCGCGCCGAATGACGGCACGCTCGCCGCCATCGGCAAGCTTGGCCCGGTTGTGGAAGGCCCGGTTGGTTTTGACGTGGCAACCACTGCAGACGGCACCAACACCGCATGGCTGGCCGCGAATGGCGGTCTGCACACCGTGGATCTGGCAACCGGCGCAGTGATCGAATCCTGGACGCTGACCGGCACCGACCAGCCGATCCGCGACCTGACCATCATGCCAGCGATGTAAGCCTGATCGAGCAGAACAAGAAGAAAGCGGCCGTGCCCTTGGGTGCGGCCGCTTCGTTTCGTAAGCGCAGCAAACCAGCCCAGTCCGTCAGCGCAGGATCGGCACGCCCCCGGCACGCACACCTTGCGCCGCCTGAACAAAAGCCGCGATCCTGCCCGCGTCCTTGACCCCCGGCGCGTTTTCCACGCCCGAGGAGACGTCAACCTGCCGCGCACCGGTCAGCCGCACGGCCTGCGCCACGTTGTCAGGCGTCAGCCCGCCCGCCAGCATCCAGGGCCGCAACCATTTGCGCCCGACCAAAAGCCGCCAGTCAAAGGCCAGACCGTTGCCCCCCGGCAGATCCGCACCCTTGGGAGGTTTGGCGTCAATCAGCAGTTGGTCGGCGGCAAGGCTCATCTCCATCAGGCCTGCCAGATCACCTTCATCCGCGACGCCCATCGCCTTCATCACTGGCAGGCCGTAGCGCGCCTTGACGGCGGCCACCCGTTCCGGCGTCTCATGGCCGTGAAGTTGCAGCATGTCCAAGGGAACCGCGTCCACCAGCGCATCCAAGCCTGCATCATCGGCATCCACGACCAGCGCCACCTTGCACAGGCCTTCAGGCGCGGACAGGGCAAGCACGCGGGCCGCCGCAAGCGTCAGATGGCGCGGGCTTTTGGGAAAGAAGACGAACCCCGCATAGGCCGCCCCGGCGCGGGCGACGGCCATGACATCAGCCTCGGTCCGCAGACCGCAGATCTTGACCCGCACGTCCTGCATCAGCGCTTTTCCAGCATTGCCAGAACCTCATCCTGCGGGGCTGTGGCGGCAGCGCCGCGCAATTCGGCAATCTCACGCTCAAGCCTTGCCACTTCGCGCGCGCGGGCGCTGGCAGTGCTGCGGATCGCCATCTCGCGCAGCCATTCCCAGACGAAACCGATCAGCACACCAAGGACGATGCCGCCGAAAATTACCAGAAACAGGGGTACCTCTGCCGCCCAGGTCAGCCCGGTCAGCGTGGCCAGGTCATCCGGCAGCAGCCGCACCTGAACCGGGGCACGGTTGGCCAGCGCCACGGTCAGAAGCGACAGGCCCACAAGGGCGATGACAAGCAGTCTAAAGTAACGGATCATGTGGATATGCCCCCAGCCTTCGGTGGCAGTATCCGTCCGATCCTGCCCGGGCGCAAGCCGACGCCAATGCCCGCAGCGGCGGTTACTTGCCGTTCAGCCGGTCGCGCAACAGCTTGCCGGTCTTGAAGAAGGGCACCTTTTTGTCATCGACCTTGACCGCCTCACCGGTGCGGGGGTTGCGGCCCAGACGGGCATCGCGCGACTTCACCGAAAACGCGCCAAAGCCGCGCAGTTCGACCCGGTCACCCTTGGCCAGCGCTTCGATGATTTCTTCGAACACCGTATTCACGATCCGCTCAACATGGCGCTGGGTCAGATGCGGATTTTCATCCGCGATCTTCTGGATCAGTTCAGACCGGATCATCGTCTTGTCCCCCCTGTGGTTCGGCCCTGGTGTTGCCACCGGCAGCGGCCGCCACGCTCTTGTTCTCATGGGACTATAGCGCCGCGATTTGGCCCCTGACAAACAAAAACGGGCACTTGGCGGGTGCCCGCAAACAGAAAAGGCCCCGCACAAGGGCGGGGCCTTTCAATTTTCAACCTTAGGTCAGGGCTTAGCTGCGGTCTTTCAGAGCCGCACCAAGGATGTCGCCCAGCGAGGCACCCGAATCGGACGAGCCATACTGTTCGACCGCTTCCTTCTCTTCGGCGATCTCACGTGCCTTGATCGACAGGCCCAGCTTGCGGGTCTTGGGGTCGATATTGGTCACGCGCACGTCGATCTTGTCACCAACCTGGAAGCGTTCCGGGCGCTGGTCGGCACGGTCACGGCTCAGGTCGCTACGGCGGATGAACGACTTGGCGCCGTTGTATTCAACCTCAACGCCACCTTCTTCGATCGCGGTCACTTCGACGGTGATGATCCCGCCACGCTTCACGCCATCAACCGCGTCGGTGAAGTTGTCTTCACCCAGCGCCTTGATGGAAAGGCTGATGCGTTCCTTTTCGACATCCACTTCGGTGACAGCGGCATGCACCGTGTCGCCCTTGCGGTAGGTCTGGATCGCCTCTTCGCCGCGGGTGTCCCACGACAGGTCGGAAAGGTGCACCATCCCGTCGATGTCGTTGTCGAGGCCGACGAACAGACCGAATTCGGTGATGTTCTTGACTTCGCCTTCGATCTGGGTGCCCACGGGATGCGTTTCCGCAAAGACTTCCCACGGGTT
>JANPJU010000071.1:0-2986 GCA_031425675.1 Paracoccaceae bacterium
GCTGCCGGAAGGCACTGAAATGGTGATGCCGGGCGACAACCTGAAGTTCGTGGTCGAGCTGATCGCCCCGATCGCGATGGAAGAAAAACTGCGCTTCGCCATCCGCGAAGGCGGCCGCACGGTTGGAGCGGGCGTGGTGTCCAAAATCATCGCTTGATGATTTTGGCACTCGGGGCGGCGCAGGCGTCGTGTCGAAAATCATCGCCTGATCGGCCGAGCACCAAAGGAAAAGGACGGGCACCGTGCCCGTCCTTTTTGTTTGCGCATCATCGCTTCATCCTCCAGGCATCGCGCACTCCGGGGTTGGCCAGCACCATCGCACGCTGGTCGGCAAAGCGTTGGGCGGGCAGGGGCGGGCTGAACAGGCGCTCTGCTACTGCGACACCGGCAAGCAGGGCCTTGTCCGTCAGCCCTTCTGTCCGCGCTTTCGCCAGATCATCCGCCGTGATTCGGACCCTGGGGATGAACACCGCGCAAACATTGCCTGCCCGCGCCACCAGCTGGAAGCAATCGGCAAGCGCCGCCATTTGGACCGGCAACCAGGGCTGCTTTGCATGCAGGAAATCCTGCTGGATCAGGACGGACCGCCCGGGCTCCAGCGCGGAAAAGAACTCGGTCGCGATACGGTCTGCCGTGGCGGGCGATTTCGCGGCGTCGACCGACAGGATTTCGACTGGTCCGCCGGTCCACGTCTGCTGCGCAATATCGCCTTTGACGCAGGTGACCCGCTCTTGCCATGGACCAAGGGCCGCCTGAACCTGGGTCAGCATGTCGCCCTCACCATCGGGCGTGGCAAAGCGGTCGTAGGTGAACAGCTGAGCCTGACTTTTGCCCGCGGTCAGCCCCGCAAGAAGCCGTGCCGCAGACCCGCCTCGATGCGTGCCAAGGTCGATCACTGCGCCGGTCCCTTCGGCGCGCGTGGCCAGCCAACAGTAAAGGCGGGCCTCATCCATTGTCAGCATGGACGGCACCGCCAGAGCAGCGCCAAGGTCGCCGTCCGTCACCGCCTTCCAGGGCTTGGCCAGCCAATCGACATCTTCCAGCTGCACGACACTTATCCTCTACAAGTTGGTACAGACTGGAAGCGAAGCCCGGCCGGTGCAAATCGAAATTGGCCTTGATTTCCCGTTTGCCCTGCCGTAACCCCTGCCCCGCGTAGGGGTATAGCTCAGCTGGTAGAGCGACGGTCTCCAAAACCGTAGGTCGCGGGTTCGATCCCTGCTGCCCCTGCCAAATCGTTTCCGGGCCAACCAGTGCCACGCCGCACCAATGTGCGGCCAGCCGCTTGAATTCGCCGCCCATCCGCCGTATCTGACGCCAAACCTTCATCGCGGGAGCGACCGGCCATGGCCACCATGAACCCCTTTGTCTTTCTGCAGCAGGTCCGCGCTGAAGTTGCCAAGGTCGTCTGGCCGTCACGGCGTGAAGTCATGCTGACCACGGTGATGGTATTTCTCCTGTCGTCGCTGGCTGCTGTGTTCTTCAGTCTGGTGGATCTGGGAATCCGTACCGGCCTTACGGCGATCATTGGCAGCTGACGCGGCGGTTCCCTCTTGAAATCACGGCGGGCACGGGTTAACCCCACGCCAACCAAAGGGACAAGGGGCGCGCATCGATTCGGGGTGCGCGCTGTTTTTTGTTCCGGGATGTTAAAAATCACGGGTCGCAAAGGCCTCGGGCAGCAAGGAAGATTTTGACGATGGCGAAGCGCTGGTATTCGGTGAGTGTTCTCTCGAACTTCGAGAAGAAAATCGCCGAGCAGATCAAGACCGCCGTCGCTGAAGCCGGTCTTGGCGAAGAGATCGACGAGGTGTTGGTCCCGACCGAAGAGGTCATCGAAATGCGTCGTGGCAAGAAGGTGACGTCGGAACGTCGCTTCATGCCGGGATACGTGCTGGTTCACATGGAAATGTCGAACAAGGGCTATCACCTCATTTCCTCGATCAATCGCGTGACCGGCTTTCTTGGCCCGCAGGGCAAGCCGATGCCGATGCGCGACGGTGAAGTGAATGCCATCCTGAACCGTGTCGAAGAAGGTCTGGAAGCCCCGCGCAACCTGATCCGCTTCGATATCGGTGAAACCGTGCAAGTGACCGATGGCCCGTTTGAAGGCTTTTCCGGCATGGTTGAGGACGTGGATGAGGCGCACAATCGCCTGAAGGTCACCGTGTCGATCTTCGGCCGGGCAACGCCCGTTGAACTGGAATTCACTCAGGTCTCGAAAGGGAACTGAGGATCGCGTGGGAGGCGAGCGCTGGCGCAAGCTGGTGACGGACCGGACCACTAAACCGCACCCCCCAATTCCGGGCCGGGTGCAGTGACAAAGGAGAAGGCCAGATGGCCAAGAAGATTATCGGCAGCCTGAAGCTGCAAGTGAAAGCGGGCCAGGCGAACCCGTCCCCGCCGGTTGGCCCTGCACTGGGTCAGCGCGGCCTGAACATCATGGCCTTCGTGAAGGAATTCAACGCGAAGACCGCTGATGTGACGCCCGGCACGCCCACGCCCGTCATCATCACCTACTACCAGGACAAATCGTTCAGCCTGGAATTCAAGACCGCCCCGGCGGCGTTCCTGATCAAGCAGGCCGCTGGCCTGCCGTCGGTCGGCAAGCGCAACCGCACCAAGGGGTCGGTCAAGCCGGGTCATGACGTGGCTGGCACGATCACCGCAGCCCAACTGCGCAAGATTGCCGAAACCAAGATGAAGGATCTGAACGCAAACTCGGTTGAGGCTGCGATGAAGATCATTCTGGGCTCGGCGCAATCCTGCGGCATCGAAGTGAAGGGCTGAGATCATGGCAAAAGTTGCAAAGCGCACCGCCAAGGCGACCGAAGCCTTCGTCGGCAAGACCAACATCACGGTTGAGGATGCGGTCAAGCTGATCAAGGGCACGGCCTCGGCCAAGTTCGACGAGACGATCGAAATCGCGATGAACCTTGGCGTTGACCCGCGCCACGCTGACCAGATGGTCCGCGGCGTGGTCCAG
>JANPJU010000072.1:0-18712 GCA_031425675.1 Paracoccaceae bacterium
CGGTTATCCGGGGGGCCAAGCGGAGTATGTGCGCGTGCCGTTTTCGGATGTTGGGCCCATTGTCGTTCCGGACGGGCTGGATGACGATCAGGTACTGTTCCTGTCCGACATTCTGCCAACCGGCTGGATGGCCGCCAAGAAAGCAGATATCGAGCCTGGCGATACCGTGGCTGTCTGGGGCTGCGGGCCAGTAGGTCTTTTTGCAATTCAGTCGGCGTTTCTTCAGGGTGCAGGCAAGGTCATAGCCATCGACCACTATCCGGGCCGTCTGGCGCTGGCGAAGGGACTTGGGGCAGACACGCTTGATTTCAGTCAAACCCGCGTGCGCGAAGCGCTGATGGAAATGTCTGGCGGTTTCGGACCCGACGCAGTGATCGACGCTGTTGGCATGGAAAGCCACGGCTGGGCACCCGACGCACTGATTGACAACCTCAAACAAAAGGTCGGCATCGGTGCCGATAGCGGCCATGCGTTGCGCCAGGCCATCGTGTCTGTGCGCAAGGGCGGCCGCAATCGATCCCGGGTGTCTATGGCGGATTCCTCGACAAGTTTCCACTGGGCGCGCTGATGGAAAAGGGGCTGCAGATCCGAACCGGCCAGACCCACGTGCAGAAATACCAAAAGGAATTGCTGCACCGGATCGGCGAAGGCGACATCGACACCACATTCATGATCTCGCACCGGCTGCCGCTTGAAGATGCGGTGCGGGGTTATCAGAATTTTCGCTACAATCAGAACGAATGGACCAAGGTCGTGTTGAAGCCAGGAACCGAGGCGACGGCATGACCTTTGCCGTCATCACGGGGGCGTCCACGGGCATCGGGCTGGAGCTGGCGCGCTGCGCCGCCACCGACGGATGCGAAATCCTGATCTGCTCTGACGAGGCCGCAATCCATGACGTTGCGCAGACGCTGCGTGACCAGGGGGCGGTCGTGGATGCGTTGCTGGTTGATTTG
Organism: Paracoccaceae bacterium; assembly: GCA_031425675.1. Taxonomy (GTDB): domain Bacteria; phylum Pseudomonadota; class Alphaproteobacteria; order Rhodobacterales; family Rhodobacteraceae; genus Tabrizicola. The sequence continues at coordinate 957 of JANPJU010000072.1, forward strand.
GGAACGCCGGAAGGCGTCGAGGCACTGTTCGATGAAATCGACGGGCGCCATGTCGACTACTTCATGGCGAATGCCGGCAGGGGGAAGGGCGGAGCATTCCTGGACCAATCCGAAGCCGAGATCAACGAGGTGATAGGGGTCAATGTCATCGGCACGACAGATGTGTTGCATCGCACGGTCCGGATCATGCGCAAGCAGGGAACGGGGCGCATCCTTATCACTGGGTCGATCGCGGGCTGGATGCCTGGCAGCTATCACGCCGTATACAATGCCACCAAGGCCTACGTCGATCTGCTGAGCTGGGCGATCCGCAACGAGGTGACCGACACCGACATCACGGTGACCTGCCTGATGCCCGGTCCTACAGATACGGAGTTTTTTGACCGCGCCGACATGCTTGATACCCCGGTTGGGAAGGCCGACAACAAGGACGATCCGCAGAAAGTTGCGGAGGAAGGCTATGCCGCAATGCTAGACGGGCGGTCAGGGGTGACTACGGGGTTCATGAACAAGGTGCAGTCGCTGATGTCGGGGCTGATCCCGGACAGCGTGCTGGCTGCAATGCACCGAAAGATGGCCAAGCCGGACGGGGGCCCCGATCATGTCTGAGGCAAAACTGGCTGTCATCACCGGCGCATCCACGGGGATAGGCTACGAATTTGCGCGGTTCGCCGTCGAGGATGGGTATGAGCTTCTGATCTGCGCTGACGAGCCCGCCATTGAGGATGCCGCAGAAAAGCTGCGTCGGCTGGGGGGCACTGTTCAGACCATGCAGGTAGATCTGGCAACCGCCCAAGGTACTGATGAATTCTGGGCCGGCGTCGGTGACCGCCACATCGACATCTTCTGCGCCAACGCCGGGCGAGCGCTTGGCACTGCGTTTCACGAACAGGACTGGGACGCCATCCGCGGCCTTATCATGCTGAATATGGTACAGACGACGACGCTGCTCCACCGGGTTGGACTGCGCATGCAGGCGCAGACGCAGGGGCGCATCCTTGTTACCGGGTCGATCGGCGGGTTTGTTCCCGGTCCTTACGATGCAGTCTACAACTCCACCAAGGCCTATCTCGACAGTCTGTGCTATGCCCTGCAGGACGAATGGAAGGGCAGCCCTGTCACCCTGACCTGCTTGATGCCTGGGCCAACCGATACACCGATCTTTTCCCGCCCCGAGAATTTGTTGTCCGACAGTCCCATCGCCAAAAATGACAGCAAGGACGATGTGACGGTAACGGCACGGGCCGGGTATGAGGCGATGATGGCGGGTCACAAAGGCGTCGTACCTGGCTTGGTGAACAAGCTGATAGCGATGCTCGCAGGCGTGGTGCCGCAAAGCATTCTGGCCGAAATTCATCGCAGAGGGGCCAAACCGGAATGACCGATTTGATTGAGCTGACCGATGCAGAGCGGAATGCCATGCACGACGCCATCGAACGCGCCCTGAAAGCAGCCCGCGAAAGCGGCAAGGCAGGGATCGCGGCGACCGTGATGCAGGGGAACCGGATCATCGCCACGGGGGAAAACGAAGTTCAACTGCAATCGGACCCGACCAAGCATGCTGAGATGGTTGCCATCACGCGCGCCGCCGCAGCCTTGAGCCGGACAGACCTGGCAGGCTGCACCATCATCTCGACCTTACAGCCCTGCGAAATGTGCCTGGCTGCAATCCGCTTTGCGGGCATCACGCGTATCGTTTTTGCCGCCAGACAGGCAAGCGTGCCGCCCAAGTACTTTGCGTTTCCACATCTGAAGATCGAGGATTTTCAGAACGGTGACTTCGAGTTCGCTGGTGGCGTCGAAGAGTCCCGCGTTCTGCATTTGTACGAGAACGGTGATGAATAGTGCTCGATTTGCACCCCCGCTACTGAGCGTATTGGAAACATCGCTTTATGTTGAGGATCTGGCACATGCCGCCGACTTTTACGAACGAATAGTGGGCCTTGCACTGTTGCACGCCGACGATCGGTTGCGGGCCTACAATGTGAATGACCGAAGTGTCCTTCTGTTGTTCATCCGCGGCGGGACTGTCGAACCAGTGCAGACCGGTGGCGGGTTGATCCCACCGCATGACGGCATGGGCCGCCTGCACATGGCGTTTGCAACTACCCACGCGGCGTTGCCCGGGTGGCGTGCGCATCTTCAGGCATCTGGCGTTCAGATCGAGGGAACATCAGACTGGAAAAGGGGTGGTCATAGCCTGTACTTCCGCGATCCGGATGGAAACCTGCTTGAAATCGCTGCGACACCGGGCCTCTGGCCCGGCTTCTAGTTGTCGTTCGGCTTTGCCGCCACGTCAGACACCGTTGGTGCCGCACTCTGACCGCTGTCGTCGTCGGACGGCAAATGAAGGTTCTGTGCGCGGTTGTTGAGCCAGCGCCCGATCTCACGGCCATTGCCTTGGCCTAATTGTCTGAGCGTCACATTTAAATCGAAGCCGACCCGATAGGACCCTCTAAGGTGGCCAAGCCATTCGGGTGGTCTGTTAAGGAATACCAGCGCCGCCTTGAGACCCCAGTGTGCGTGACCATGATCTTGGGCACCTCGGCTTGATGGTCTGCAGTCCAGCAAAAACAGTGCATCAACCAGTCGATGTTTGCTTAGTCTTCACCCAGCGTCCACGTCTATCCGGCCACGAACATTTCCAAGCAGCAATTCAATCTGCGTGATGGCGGCGGGAAGGTGCTTTTGATGATGCAGCGGGCCCAGTTTTTCCAGGACCGCAGCGACGGCTGCAATCTCGGACCGACCCATGTCTGGACACAAGGGCGCATCGGGATCCAGGCTGCGTTCGCGAAGGGCAGCAGCCATGCCGCCGGGCGCGCGGCCTTGAAGCCGACAGGAGGCGTGAACGATAACGTCTCGGGCATGCACCACCGGCAAACCCATCGATTTCAGGCGGAGGATGATCGCCCGGTCCTCATGCGTGGGCATCGGAATGAAACCGCCAGCTGTGACATAGGCAGAGGGGTCAAAAGCCAGGCTCGCCCCCGGTGTCTGCTCATGACCTGCCCGCCCGGTAAGGTGCGCCTCCAGCTGCGCCTTGAGGTCAAGAAACCTGTCCTCCAATGCCGCACGGCGTAACAGCGCCGGTGGCAGAAGGGCATGTTCATGGGAAATGGGTTTAACAAGCCCGCAGACGGCGGCAGCGCCTGTTTGAAGGTAAGCGCAGTTGCGCGAAACCCAGTCCGGCGCGACAAGGCAATCTGCGTCCGATGTCATGATCCAGCGCAGGGTCTCGATCCGCCGCATCGCTTCGGTGACGCCCAGTCGTCGGGCCGCACCAACGCCCCCGTCGGCAATTGTACAGTCGATCACCGCCGCACCAGCCTGAAACGCAAGCTGACCAGTCGCATCTGTGCAGTTATTGGCGACGACCAGAACATCCGCTTCCTGATTGGCCAAGGCTGCCATGCAGTCCGTGATCCGTTCGGACTCATCGCGGGCGGGGATGACCACGAGACAGCCGGTGTGGCCCCAGCCTGCGGGAATGGCGATCTGATGGATGTGGGGGGCGCGAAGGGCTTTCATTGTGGTGCCTTAAACCTGTCGATGCGGAATTCTTCGCTTTGCATGACCACAATGGGCTTGAAGCCGGGCCCCAATGCCGCAGCAAAAATTCCAAGTGCCTCCGTTCCTTCGAGCGGATTTCCCGAAGGTCCGAGCCACGTGACCGAAAGCACTTCCGCGTCAGGCCAGCGCTGCGCGATTTCGCGGGCGAGTGATACCAGGCCAGGGGCATCCAGAAAGTAGAGGACTTCGGACAGCACAATCAGGTCATACCGGCCATCCGGTAGTGGACAAGGCAGATAGGCTTGCACGAAATGCCCAAGAGGCACGGCACGCCGGGCTGCTTTCAGCGCGGTAGCGACGGCGTCCATTCCGGTATAGATGTCACAGCGCGGGGCGATGTGACGTGCCAGTTCGCCGTTGCCGCAGCCCACCTCCAAAGCGCTACGGTACCTTGTCCGGGCCAGAGCGTCAGCGGTGGCACGAAACTTGGCCTGCTCGTACGCGCTGCTGCGAAACGACCAGGGGTCATCGCTGCAGCCGTAGATTTCCTTCAGGCGGGATTCCGGGACTGCTGTCATGCCAAGTCGCCCTCTGCAGGAAGAAAATACACTTCGTCGCGGTCGCCGAAGAAGGCGGCAAAGCCGGGTGGCATCTCGAACCCGTGTGGATCGTCGTTGATCACCATGCCCTGTTGGCTCAGGTGGGCTGCGATGGCAGCATCCTTCTGCGCCTTGAAAGGACCAACCGGCAGACGAACCGCCCGCGTACCCTGCGGGACTGGTGCAACCCCGCCACCGTGCCAGCGTGACCAGACGGGGTAGAAGCACAGACGCAGCCCCGGCAGCGACTGGGCGACGCGGCGTCCAATCGCTGTTGCTGCAACATGGTCGCAGTGCGGGTCAAGCGGCGATGGTGCCAGCAGCAAACCGGAAGCGTTGGCCTGCGCCACGCCGATCACAGCCTTGACGATATCGTCGGTGGCGGCCAGCGCACCGTCCGGCGCACCGATCCAGGTCACGTCGGTCTCATGCCCACCAAGGTGCTTTACGGCAACTTGAAGCTCGCGTCGCCGCAGGGCCGCCAGGTGCCCTTGCGCAACGCTTCGCGAGGCGGGATGTGATGCGGCGCCGTCCGTCAGGCATACGACATGCGCCCCCGGTCCAGATGGTTGAAATGCCGCAGCAAGCAGTCCACCACAGGCAAGACTTTCGTCGTCGGGGTGCGGGGCCAATGTGAGCGCAGATCTACCTCGCAGCAGATCAATCGCCGTGACCATGGGGAGGTGATCGTCATCTTCGACCACGATAACCGTTCGATCAGCGGCGCGCACTGGAGTTGTCCTTTCCAACCAGTTGTGAAAACGGTCCCGGCTGACCAAGCATCCAGGCACCGGCGCGCTGCATCAGCGCGTCGCGCGCTGCCTGCCGCATGTAGGTTGCAAGGTCGCGAGCGATGCGGCCGGTCGGAGCATCGACGTCAAAATGCGGAAGACCCACGGCGCGTTCGGTGGCGGCGATAGCATCTTGACCGATCTCTTCAGTCAAAAGGCGCGCTTGCGCAGAAAAGCTGGCAGCACGCTCCGGGTCGCGTTGGCCCTCAATACCTTCGGCGACGATCGCAGAGCGCCGGGTGAAATCGGCGGCCGCAAGTGCGCGGGTTAGTATGGGGGCAAGCCTCGCAACCTGAGCCTCTGCCGTTAGTCGCCCAAGCGCCGCCAGATGATCGGCCGCGGCGCGAAAAAGTCCCAAGGTTCCACCGATCTGAACCGCCGCAATGCGCCAGACGCCGCCGATAAAGCCTGGCTCTTGCAGGTATTGTCCGGGCTGACCAAGCCAAAGCAGGTCTGAAACCGGAAGTCCGGTGACATCGAAGTCGCCGGAAACCGTGGCCCGCATCCCAGTTTTGCACCATGTCTCCGGATGGTGCCGCAGTGGGTCTGACACATCGAGCAGCGCCAGCCGAACGGCCGCCCCCTCTCCGACTGTAACGATTGCGCGGCTTACAGTTCCCAGCCCCGAGGCAAAACGTTTTCCGCCGCTCAGACGATCACCGTCGATTGCAAGCGGTCGTGCGCCTTCGGCTCCCCAGACGCCGAACAGGAGACCGGCTTCGCAATCCCGTTGGACCTGCGCACGCGTGGAGGAATTGCCTAGTGTCCGAACCAATCCCAAGGCATTGATATGACCTTCATACAGACGGGCTAGCGGAAGGTTCGCCTCCGCAATCTCAACCAGGTCCGCGAAAAACGACTCCGGGCAAAGTCCGTCACCGATCAAGCGTCCTGACTTGGCGAGTAGGTTGACCGATCCCGCAATTCCAATGCTGCCTTGATCCTCTACACCTGCCCGCTCGAACAGGGCTTGTAGTGGCAAAGGTTCGCGCGCGCGCCGGCGCGTTTTTCCATTGGGCCGGACGACATCCTGGATTACGTTGGGGTCCGAAGAATGAGGGCTAAAAGGAATGGCGTGTGTCATGAGCGCTAAACCGCAGAAATGCAGCAATGTTCCATCGTCAGCCGATAACTAAGCCAGCAGACTGCATGCTCGTCGGTTTGGGAGACTTTCCATGGGCACATCTCAGAGGATTTAGATCCAAAACGAGACACTTGGCTGCGCGCCTCCAGGATGCCAGAGACCGCGTCGCTTAAGTCGCCGAGAACTTTTGCTGAATTTCAGCCGATGTGCGTTGGCTGCATCGCCATCCATCGGAACATTGGCCGACGACGCGAGAATTGACAAAAAGGGTCAAGTGCTCGCTCAACGCTACACAGTCAGCGAAGGCGGTCATCCGCGCTACCCGCAATACCGGTGGTTCACCAGACGACATAGCAAAGCGAGACGGTGGTCAAGGCGCCCTTGTACTAATCTCGCTGACCGATTTCGAATCACTCGCCATTGCTTTCATCGCGATTTGGGTCACGCATGTCCTGACCGGGCTGCTTCTGTGATCGCTTGGCGGCTTCGTTCGCGTCGGCCCGGTGCTCGCCAGCGGGATCAATCTGCTGCTGCCGTTGATCGACAATCTTGCCAGTCTTGCGCAAGATCTCATTGGTGGGGGGATCTTGGTTCATACGAACCTCCTTGGTTTAACGTCAAACCAGGAAAAGCGGCTTTTGTTCCAGGTTGATCGCTACCACCAGAGCTGCACTGGCCAATAAACCCGCGTGACTGATCCTTCAGTCCTAGTCGACAACTGACTTTTAGCGCGTCAACGCGACTGCCGTGCTGCACACCGCTGGCATACATGGGGGTGACGAAGTACCAAATGCTACGGACGAAACTGAATACATTGCCGTTTTGGAAACCCGCGCGGTCACTGCCAGGGTCATAAATGCTTGGCGCTGTCCAAGGGCGGTTCGACCGCAGGTTCATCTCGTCGCGAGTCAAGCTTCGCTTGCAGTTGCGCGGCGAGGCTGAGAATTGCAGGGGGTATGTCAGTCGTCTGCACGGCCTGCGCCATTGCATCGAATGTCCTGTCCAGCGTGGTATCCGTGCGCTTCAGCTGCGCATCCATGTCATTCATACTCATGCTTTTCTCATCGCTCAAGATCCACAATTTCAGACGATCATGGGCCAGCGCGCGACCCAACCCCAGTGCACACGTCCGCATAGCAACCGCTTTCCGATGATACCAGATTTCGTGACCACTCCGCAAACAATCCACATTCGGGAGGAACATTCTGCAACGTCAGATGTTTCTGAACTTTGGGGGCCTTCTGTGGGCGCTCTGACCTGCTGGACGCTTCACCGCTCCCGCCTGCGTCATCACCAAAGGGCAAGGTTGCACGATAGAGAGGAATGCAACTGGGAGGGGCCGGCCTCCGTGGCTATCGCCATAACCGAACAAGATGATGTCAGATGCATTCTATCCCCAAGCCGCATTCTGGTGGTAAAGGACCAATGCATTGTTGTCTATGATATATGCTTTGAACTCGAAGCACCTCGGTTGAGGTGGTTGGGGCGGCCGGTACGATTGAGGCGGTGCTGGCCTGGGCACCAACGGGGAAACCGCTGTATGGCGCCTTTTTGGACGTCAACGTAGACGGCCATGACGTGTTTCAGTCGCAGATCTTTTGACCGGCGGCAAAATACTGTTTGTGTTTGCAACAGGTCACGGCGTGTCAGTGTTGCCAGGCTGTCATTCAGGGGTCATGCAGTTAGAAAAGCCGATCAAGATGTAGGACCTTGCCAGCGCATTGAACACGATGTGCCCAAACAAGTAGTCAAAGCTCTTGCAAGCGCGCACGAAGCAAAGATCAATGCAAAACGCGGGACTTTTGCCGATGGAAGATGTTGTGCATCCTCGCTTCAAGCCAGGGAAGCAGCACAGACATGGGGGGCATGGGATCGGGGTCATCAATCGCGTCGCGCAGCGTGGCTTCAAGCAAGCGGTCGCCCGCGTGAACGTCGCGCATCAGACGACTTGCGTGCAGGCGCAACTGCGGGACAAGGTCCGCAATGTCCACTGGCCTACATCCATGCGTCTGGGACAAGGCGATGACAGTCGCTGGAGTCGAGTATGATTTGTTAAGACAGATAACGTCTGAAAATCGTGCCGGCAGCAGGCTTTGATCGTATCCGGTATAGAAAAGAAACGGGACGCCACGGCCGGCCAGTTCATCGGCCAGTGGAAACACCAGTTGCCCTTGCAGATCGACGTCAAGCACCGCCATTTGAACTTCGGCAGACACTCCGATCGCATCCTGCAGGTTGGAATATGGACCGATGACCTGAGCATTTGCTGCGCGGAATGCCTCGGCAAGGTCTTGTGCCAAGAGATAGTCATCTTCGGCGATCAAGACGCGGTTTCCAAAAAAATCGCGCTCCATTCCTGCAGTTCCCTCGTGATTGTCAGTGTCTAGGAAACACTCTACCAAAGCGCGCGAAAACTGAGAGTCTTAGATGCAGAACTTCCCCATCTTTCCCGGCATAAATCTGCCGAATTCAGCGCTTGGTCGGCAAAATTTCGCCGCGTTTTACCTGCGATCACGCTGGCACTAACACGGTGCACCGCCCACAAGGCGTTGCGTGTCAAAGCAGAACTGCGGGGCCTCCCAGTGAATGTCACCGTTGCAACGCGCCCGGTCGAGTTTGACGAAGATCACAGAACCCCGTGCGTGAACGAGGGTCACGTCGGACCCAAAAGCACTTCATTATCTGGAACGCACAGGATCTCTGAATTTGCGTGGTCTATCGCAATCTTGCGGCGGATGCAGTCCGTTGTCCTGTCGGATACGCAGTCTTCCCCGGCATTGATAGCCTCCTGCCGGCGGATTGCGGCTGCGTTGCAGATTGCAGGCGTCATGGCCGCACCACTGACAAAGAGCGGAAAACTGGTCGGCGCGCTTTGCGTCACGACTGCGCAACCGCGTGAATGGGAAGCAGGCGAGATTTCCCTGCTGATAGAAACAGGTGAACGCATCTGGGCGACGATTGAGCGCGCCCGTGCTGAAGCAACCGAGCAAGAGAGCCAACAGCGGTTTCGCACCCTGGTTGAAAGGATGCCTCAACTGGTCTGGCAAGCTGTCGGCTATGGACGATGGAATTGCGCCAGCCCGCAGTGGCCCGCCTTTACCCACCGGTCTGAAGCAGAGCGCCACTGCCGGGGCTGGCTAAATATGATGCACGAAGACGACCGCAAACTTGCCAGGGCTGCGTCGCAGCGGGCACGCAGGCTAGTTCTTACGTTGTCGAATTTCGGCTGCGCAAAGGTTCCTACAGAACTTATTGCTGGTTTCGAACGCGCGCTGTTCCTTTGAAAGATGCGGACGATGAAATTGTGGCTTGGCTTGGCACATCCACAGATGTCGAGGACCGGCGGTCCATGCAAGAACAGCTGAAGACGCTGGTCGCCAAATTGCAGCACCGGACGCGCAATCTGATGACGGTCATAAGCGCCGTGTCAGACCGTTCCTTGTCAGAGAGCCGCTCACTGACTGAGTTCCGCAGGAAGTTTCAAGCAAGGCTCATGGCGATATCGCGCGCTACGGGCTTGCTCTCACGACTGGATGACAGGGGTTGGGTCAAACTTGATAAGCTGCTTCGGGCAGTGTTTGACTGACAAGGCATCGATCCGTGATCCTGCCCGCAAGGTGGCGCTCGAGGGTCCGGCGGGTGTTAGTCTCCGGTCATCTTTAGTTAGGACGTTGGCGCTTGCGCCGAGGGTTCTACATCCCCTGTGGAAGCGCCCAGACGATGACTTCATCGCTTATCGGGGTTTCCATGAAGTGGTGACCGCCGGCCATGATGCCCACGAAATCACGACCATTAAGTTGAAAGGCGAAGGGGTTGGCCTGACCACCGCCCGGCAGAACCACCTGCCAGACAGTCTCTCCCGTGGTGATGTCGATGGCGCGGAACAGGTTGTCTGTGGCGGCTGCGATGAAAATCAGCCCTCCGGACGTCACGACAGACCCGCCATTGTTGGGAGTGCCGATTTCCATGGGCAGATAGGTGGGAATGCCGAACGGCCCATTTCGACGTGCGCTTCCAAGCGGGCGGTCCCACAGGGTTTTCCCCGAATTGATGTCAATTGCGCGGATCCCGCCATAGGGCGGCTCTTTGCACAAAAGCCCGGTGAAGGGCACCCGCCAGCCTGCGTTGACATCAATGGCATAGGGTGCGCCTGTTTGCGGGCCGGCTTCGCCCAGAACTGTTTCCGCTTCGCTGCCCTGTTCGTAAATCGGCACCAGCCCGGCGGCGTCCGCCTCGGCACGCGGCACAAGGCGGTTGAAGTTCGGTGTGTCATTGTAGTTGGCGATCAGGATTCCGCGCACCGGGTCCACCGCGACACCGCCCCAGTCGGATCCGCCGTTGTAGCCGGGATACTGGATCCACGGGCGGTCCGAGGACGGTGGCGTGTAAATCCCCTCGTAGGATGCCTGTCGGAACTGGATGCGGCACCAGAGCTGGTCAATGGGCGTGAAGCCCCACATGTCAGCCTCAACCAGATCGCGTTGCGCAACGGTGTGGTAGGTTGAGAAAGGCTGGTCAGCGGACAGATAGTCCGGTTCCACACCCCCTTGCGGCACCGAACGCAAATCGATGGGGACAAGCGGCTCACCCGTTCGCCGATCAAGGACATAGATATCTCCCTGCTTGCTTGGCAGGATCAAGGCTGGGATCGTTCCTGCATCCGTAGTCAGATCGACCACCGTCGCCTGGCTGCCAAGGTCATAGTCCCACACATCACGGATCACCGACTGAAAGTGCCAGACCGGTCGACCGGTCGCTACATTCAGCGCAACCAGTGCGGTGGAATAGGTGTTCTCAGCCTCGCTACGGTTGCTGCCCCAGTAGTCGACGGAGGAATTGCCCATTGGAAGATAGACCAGGCCAAGGGCGTCATCGCCGGTTGCGATGGTCCACATGTTGGGCGTACCGCGGGTATAGACTTCGCCCTCGGATGGGAGGGTCGTGATATCCGGGTTGCCCAGATCCCACGCCCACAAGAGGTTTCCCGTCACCGCATCATACCCACGCACCACGCCCGAAGGCGCATCTTCCGCCTGTCCGTCCTTCACTTGCGCGCCCAGAACAGCCACGCCCCGCACGATTGTTGGCGGCGATGTGACCGCGTACCAGCCGGGCACAGTCACACCGATGCCAGCGTTGAGATCGGCAGTCCCATTGTCAGCGAAGTCAGGACAAGGCACCCCGGTACGCGCATCAACGGCCATCAGGCGGGCATCCAGTGTGCCCCACAAGATACGCGAGGCGCAGATGGCATCCGGCGCTGCACCCGACTGCGTGTGGTATGCAACGCCGCGACAGGTGGCGCCGTAGGGAATTGCCTCTGGTTTCACCTTCGGGTCGAAACGCCAGCGTTCCACACCGGTCGCTGCGTCAAGGCTGCTGACAATGCCCATCGCAGAACAGACGAATATCTGGTCGCCCACTTTCAGCGGCGTGTTTTCAGCGGCATATTTTCCGTCAGCCTCTGGCCCGGGCATATCGCCGCTGCTATAGCGCCACACTTCCTGCAGCGAACCAACATTGGCCGGGGTGATGCTTGGAATCGGCGCGTAGCGTAATGCGTCGATGCCGCCGCCATAGGCTGGCCAATCGCCGTCTGCGGTAGAACTTGCTGCTAAGATCTCTGTTGACCCTACAGCTGCCGCACCCTGGACTTGCGGTTCGGCTGGCAATGGCACACGCGGAAACAGCGGCAGCGCCAAAACCCCGATCAGACCCAAACCTACCGCAATCTGCCCAAGCCTGCGTTGCGGCTTTCGGTCTATCTGGCGCAGGATCGGAATAGCGATCAAGATCAAGATCAGCATGACGGTCGGGGCAACCAGACGCGGGACCTGCGCCCAAAGGTTTTCACCTTTTTCCCAGATCGCCCAGCCGAACGTGCCCAGATATACCCCAAGGTAGACCCATAAGCCCGCGAAACGTCCCATCCAGATCAGGGCAGCAGTGACAAGCAATCCGCTGCCCGCTAGCAAATAGTAAACGCTGCCACCCAGTATGAAGAGCCACGTTCCACCTACGGCTAATATCAGCCCCGCAATCCCCGCGAACAACGCCACAAAGATCAGATAGCTGGACGCAAGGCGCCCGATTGATCCAGAGAATGGAAGCATGAAACGGGTCCTGTTTTCCAAGGTGAACTGCGTGCAACAACGCCAAGGCAAAGAACGTTCCTGATTGTTGGGAAAAAATGCGATTGGCTGTTGTTCGATTCCAGTAGGCCTGTCCGGGCAGAAATTCTGTGAAGAAGGCATGCTGCGGGCGGCTGAACTGGCCAGCCGCCCGCAGCGGCCGTCATGCTTGATCGCGGTCAGCTTTTTCACCGTGCAAGATCGGATCAACCTCGTCACGCGCCGTGTCCAAAGCGGCCTCGGCGACAGTCGAAAGCTTTGATGTCAGGGTTTCGTCGCCCGATGGCAGCAACCCCTCCTCGCGCGCCGAAGCCACTGCGGCGGTATAGGTCCGCTGTGCAGCCTCGGTCGCGCGGTCCCGCAAGAGAAGCGATGCCTCCTTGGCCCCTTCGATCAGGTCGTCGCTTTGCCGGCCCATCAGCGCATTCTCGGTTGCGGTGCGCGGCAGGGCGACACCGACTACGGTGCCGAGCACGGCTGCGATGCCGCCGACCAAAAGCGGATTGTCTTCAAGCCGTGACGCAGCCTGCCGCCCGATGCTGGTAGCCCCGTCGCGAACATCCGCTACGGCGCCCTGCACGCGGTCGCGCGCTGCCCCGGCAAGGTGAGATGCACGCGTTGTTGCATCTTCAACCGCATCTTTCACGCCGCTCAGACTGCGGCTGGCGGCATCGGCAAGGCCGGTATCCTGTCCCTGATCCTGCAGCCCGCCGATCGCATCGTCCCAACGGCGGGTGCTGAAGTTAGCCGGGTCAGCGGTCTTGGATTTGCCACCCATGACCAGCCAGGCAATACCGATGCCCACCATACCAACCGCCAACGGGTTGGCCTGAACTTGCCGGCCAAGGTTGCGCAGCGTTGCCCCGGCATCATTCAGTCCGACAAAACGGCCGATTTCGCCAACCATCTGTTCGACCGACATCCGGTCTTTCAGCTGGTCTAGTGTGTTTTCCACCTTGGCGCGGCGGTTTTCGGCATCCCGCTCAAGCTGTTCTGCCGTATCCATCACAGTTTCCATCACAATTGCTCCTTTGCAAGCCGCACATCGCGGCGATTTTGTTCTACAGTCCGGTCCGGGGTCAGCCGCGCGAGGGTCAGCGCTGCCCGGCCGCGGAGCAGAAGGACAATCCCAACCACAGCCAGCGCGCCCCCGACCATCAGGGCAGCGGGTGCGGGCCCAAGCCATTCCGCCAGAAACACGATCAGCGCCTGAACGAGCACCAGCATCGCCACCACAATCAGCGCGGCACCGGTGGCGATTGTCGCGGTGCCGGATGCGATTGCCTGTCCGGCCTCAGCAATTTCGGCGCGCAGCAGACGACCCTCGGTCACCACAAGTCCATTCAGGTCACGGATCAGATCACCGAGGAGGTCGGTGATGCTGCGATTTCCGCTGGGAAGGCCTTCAGAGGGATCCATAAGTATCCTCCCTGCGCTGCTGGAAGGAATCGTCAAAGCTGGGCATCAGGACGTTGCCACGACCAGCGCTGAAGTCGTCCTCGCGCTGTGCCTGCGGCGTGTCATCGGATGCCGCCAGGAATCGGCCCAGTGCGATCCCCGTCAGCAGGCAGGTTGCGACAAACGTGGCGGGGTTGCGCCGACCGAAGTCGGTCAGCATGCTGCCAACATCCTGGACGGAGTAGCCCTCGATGGTGCCGCTGACGTTGTCCAGCATCTGCACTGCCTGAGACATCAGGGGTGATGGCTCTGGGCGCGATTGCGCAGCGTTGCGGACCGTGTCGGTAATCTCCACCAGACCCTGTGTCAGTCTGGCCTTGCGCTGGTCAAGTTCATCCACGATCAGCCGGACGGCCGTCTTGCCGAGTTTGCCGCCCTCTTCGCGCGCCTTTTCGGCAAGGTCGCCAGCACGCTGGCGCAGCTCTTCAACCTCGCGCCGCGCAGCATCCTTGATGCCGGTTTGAAAGCCTTCGGTGTCGCTGTCCAGAGACGGGTTCATGTCTGAATTTGGGTTCGGATTGACGTTGTCCGAAGCCGCATGGATTTTGTTTTTCATGGTGTGATCCTCTTGGTTTGGCACATGGTCGGGTCGGCCACCGCATGGCTTATCAACCAGCGGAGGCGCGGTTTGTTCGTGGCGGGCGCAAAAGTTTTGAAGGAACACTTTCTGCAACCAGGTAGCTTTGCAGTGCCGTTCCCTCGACCGGGAACAAATTCGGCAATGCCGTGTTGTGCCTTCGGCGTTCAGGCAAATTGCGTCTGCATGCGGCATTCATTTGCGGCCTCAAGCTTGAAGGGATCATGGTGGCAGTTGGATTGGTCGGATCGAATTCATGGACCTGACACTGCTTGAGGGCGCGTATTGTGGCGTGGCTGAAGCGCCTAGGGACTCCTGGGTGACATTCAATCCAGATCCGTTTGTCCTGATCGGCCTGCTGGTGCTGTGCATCTGGCAGCGGCACAGCGCTTCGGGTCTCGCCGCGACTGGCGCCATTGCGGTGGCTTTCATCTCGCCGATCTGCGCGCTTTCAGCCATCCTCTTTTCTGCGCGGGTCGTGCACCATGTGCTGCTGATCGCCGTCGCAGCCCCGCTGTTGGCAATGGCCTTGCCGACGGTCCGTCCGCAACGGATTCTGGTCCCGTTTGTGGTTGCAGTCGTGGTTCTTTGGATATGGCATATCCCGACGGCCTATGACGCTGCGCTTGGAAACATAGCTATTTACTGGGTGATGCAGGCCACGCTGTTTGCGTCGGCTTTTGTTCTTTGGCGGGGCATCCTGCATCCAGATCAGCCTACCAGCAGGGCCCTTTGCTATGTCTTCGGCAGTTATGTTCAGATGGCCATGCTCGGGGCTTTGCTGACGTTCGCGCCCGACCAGCTTTATGCGGTCCACGCAACTGCACCCTACCTGCTTGGAACGACACCGCTTGCGGATCAGCAGCTGGGTGGGTTGATCATGTGGATACCCGCAGGATTGCCGGCGATGGTCTTCGGATGGGTCATTGCACGCCGGGGGTGGCGAAAGTGGGGTGATGCCGCATGACCTGGCTTCAGCCGTTCCTTCCCCACCTCAAGACGCTGCACATCGCCATGCTTGTGGTCTGGGTGGCGGGGATCGTCGCCCTTCCGGCCATGCTGGCCCGGCATGATCGGGCGATATTGCAGGATGACTTCAGCCGCATCCGCCTGGCCACGCATTACGGATATGCCTGGGTCATTACCCCAGCCGCTGTGTTTGCGATTGCAACCGGAACCACATTGATTTTCGTGCGCGAGGTTTTCACGCCCTGGATGTTCGCCAAACTTGTTTGTGTGGCCGGGTTGGTGACGATGCACGCCTGGGTGGGTCACACGATAGTTTCCGTCGCCGAGACGGAGGGCCGGCACGAACCGCCCGACCCGTTGCTGCCGATATTGCTTACCGTTGGCGTGGTTGCGGCAACCCTTGTCCTCGTTCTTGCCAAACCCGATCTCGGTGAATTGCCAGTGCCAGCTTGGCTGGCTCAGCCGCTTGGGCGGTCTTTGCCTTTCGATGTTCCAAGCCCGTAATCGAACACGAGTTTTCCCCCATGCCAGCCCGTCGCCGATACCACCAGTACCGCAAAACCCGACATCAGGATGCCCCATGGCAGCACGGCCTCGACATGCCCACCGATCCGGCTGCCCCAGTTCAGCCCAAGGACCGACAGCAGAAGCATGGCAATGGCGAAGTGCGTCCACGCCGAAGCGCGAATGCGGATTCCGGGCACGCTGATCAACTCGGCCGTTCCTGTGACGCCAGCAGCGAGTCCAAACAGGAAGGCAGTTCCCGAAGCCCAGTAAGCCGCCCAGGCCCAGCGTTCAGCCCCCGACCACCAGTAAAATGCGTCAGCCCCGAAGGCACAGAACGTGAGCGCAATCGGAAAGGCGACGGTCATCGCATGCAGCGGGTGCCCCCAGACAGCGACCTTGGATTCACTTTCGTGAAAATCTGGATCAGCGGTAATCGGATCGGCGAAGTCAGCCGTCTTGTCCGTGTCCTGAACCATCTCCTGCGGCATCATATCCTCCTGCGCGTGGGTGTTCCCATGTCAACGCTGATCATGGCTGCCGGTTGCAACCCGGAGCTGTCGGCCCTGCACCCAGCCGGCGATGCGGCCCGCAGAATAGCGCTGCTTTGGCAAATCCTGTTGACGGGGGCGGGCCTGATCTTTGCGTTGGTGATGGCGCTTCTTCTCCTCAGCTTTCGCCGTCGGCCAACGGCTGAAATAACGCCAGCGTCAGACCGGATCTGGTTCTGGGCACTAGGCCTCGCTTTCCCGGCGGTCACACTGGGCGCTTTGACCGTCTATGGATTGATCCTTGGTGAGCGCCTGCGGCCCCGAGATGCGCCTGATCTGGTCACGGTGACGGCCGAAGCGCGCCAGTGGGAATGGTCATTCGGCTATAATGATGTACCGGGCCGGGTCACTGAAAACATCCTGCACATCCCCGCTGACCGTCCAGTCGATATTGAGATCACCAGCCGCGACGTCATCCATTCCTTCTGGGTTCCGCGCCTTGCAGGGAAGCTTGACGCCATCCCGGGCCACATCAATGTGCTGCGCCTTCACGCCGACGCGCCGGGCGACTATGCTGGTGTTAGCGCGGAATTCAGCGGAAACGGCTATCTTGGCCACGTGTTTTCCGTGCGCGCCCATGACCCAGCGAGTTGGGACAGGTTTCTGGCCGGAGATGTGCCATGACCCCGCCGATACGTCGCGCCAAGGCGCTGCGGCTGCACCGACGCCTCATGCCGATCTGGTCCTCGGACCCGCGATTTCGGGGGTGGCTGACCACCAACAACAACAACGACATCGGCACCCTTTTCTTGTGCGTCGCCACCGGGTTCTTCGTGATCGGCGGACTTCTGGCGATGTTGATCCGGGCGCAGTTGGCGACACCGGGTTCGGCCTTCATGGGGCCTGAAGCCTACAATCAGGTCTTCACCATGCATGGCACCGTGATGATGTTCCTGTTCGCAATTCCGTTCTTTGAGGCGCTGGCGGTGCTGCTGCTGCCCGGAATGCTGGGGACGCGCGACCTCGCCTTCCCCCGGCTTGGGGCCTACGGTTTGTGGGTCTACATCTTCGGCGGGACGGCTGTCATTGTCGCTATGCTGCTGGGCCTTGCCCCGGATGGTGGCTGGTTCATGTACCCGCCGTTGTCGTCGGCCGCCTTTTCACCGGGTATCGGGGCGGATGTCTGGCTGCTTGGCTTCACGTCGATCGAGGTTTCTGCCATCGCAGCCGCCTGTGAGGTGGTGGTTACCGTGCTGCGCTATCGGGCGGCTGGAATGACGCTTGCGCGGTTGCCGATCTTTGCATGGTTCATGCTGGTCGTATCTGTCATGATCCTGACCGCTTTTCCCCCGATGATCCTTGGGTCCCTGCTGCTTGAGGTCGAGCGCGCCTTTGGCTGGCCATTTTTCCAAGTGGAAAACGGCGGTGACCCCCTCCTGTGGCAGCATCTGTTCTGGCTGTTCGGCCATCCAGAGGTTTACATCATCTTCCTGCCCGCCGCCGGCATGATTTCGACCATCGTGCCAGTCATGGCCCGCACGACGCTGCTGGGCTACGGTTGGGTTGTAACGGCCGTTGTGGCGCTGGCCGTGCTCAGCTTCGGGCTATGGGTCCACCACATGTTCACCACGGGCATCCC
>JANPJU010000073.1:0-25496 GCA_031425675.1 Paracoccaceae bacterium
GGTGCAGTTGCGGTTGGAAAAGCGGCTGAAACAGATGGCCGCCCGGATTGAAGAGCGGCTGGCCAGCGACGTGGCGCTGAAGGAAAAGGCCTAAATTTCCCTGGCTCCGCGGTCCCGGTCGGCGGGATAGACGCCCAGCACCCGCACCTCGGACGTGAAGTAGCGCAGCTCTTCCAGCGCAAGGGCCACGTTGGGGTCTTCGGGGTGGCCCTCGATGTCGGCGTAGAACTCGGTCGCGGTGAAGGACCCGCCGACCATGTAGCTTTCCAGCTTGGTCATGTTGACGCCATTTGTGGCAAAGCCGCCCATCGCCTTGTAAAGCGCCGCCGGAATGTTGCGGACCCGGAAGGTGAAGGTGGTGATCATCGTGGAGGTGCCCCGGCGCGCGTGGTCGGGGGTGCGCGACATCACCAGAAAGCGGGTGGTGTTGTTGGCCTGATCTTCTATTTGCCGGGCCAGCACGTCGAGGCCATAGATCGACGCCGCAAGTTCGCTGGCCAGCGCGGCCTTGGTCAGGTCTCCCGCTTCGGCCACCTCACGCGCGGCGCGGGCGTTGTCGGAACTGACGCAGCCCTTGATGCCATGTGCCTTCAGAAACCCCGCGCATTGCGGCAGGATGACCACATGGCCATGCGCTTCACGCACGTCCTCCAGCCGGGCACCCGGCACGCCCAGAAGGTTGACATGGACACGCACGAACGCCTCGTCCACGATATGAAGGCCGGATTTCGGCAGCAACGAATGGACATCAGCGACGCGTCCGTAGGTCGAATTTTCAACTGCCAGCATGCCAAGATCGACCTCGCCCCGCGCGACCTTGTCCACGACGTCTTCAAACGTGGTCGACGGCACGGCTTCCATGTCGGGGCGCGATTGCTGGCAGGCCTGATGTGAATAGGCGCCAAGTTCCCCCTGAAAGGCGATCCGTCCGGTCATTTGTGGCGTCTCCGTCAAGAAAACCCGCAAGCAGGGGCGTTTCGCCGCGCGTCTACACCTTGAAACCTTTAGGGGGAAGCGGATACATACCGCCTCAACCAAGACGGCTGAATAGGTGAACCATGTTCGACACGATGACACTGACCAAGGCTGTGGGCGCGGTCTGCGGCTCGCTTCTGGTGTTCCTTCTGGCGGGCACGGCGGCCACGTCGCTGTACAGCATCGGCCACGGAGAAGGGCATGGCGACGGCGAAGAGCTGGCACAGGCCTACACCATCGACACCGGCTCGGAAGAGGCCGCCCCGGCTGAAACGGATGCAGCGCCGGTTGATTTTGCGGTGCTTCTGGCCTCGGCCGATGCGGCTGAGGGCGAGACGGTTTTCCGCAAGTGCAGCGCCTGCCACAAGCTGGACGGGACAGATGGCGTAGGGCCCCACCTGAACGGTGTGGTCGGCCGCAACCATGCAGCGGTTCCCGGCTATGAGTACTCGGAGGCGAACATCGCGTTGTCGGCAGAAGTCTGGACGCCCGAGGCGATTGCGTCCTTCATCGAGAACCCCAAAGGGTACATGCCCGGTACCAAAATGGCCTTCGCCGGCTTGCCCAAGGCCGAGGATCGGGCGAACCTGGTCGCTTATCTTACCAGCGTTCCCTAAGATCCGTTTTCAGGATTGCCTGTCAAAGCCGCCGTTTCGGGCGGCTTTGTCATTTGCGGGCCATTCACACAAACGCGTCAGCCAATCGCAACTTTGTTGCCTCGACAAAGCGAGATTTAGCATAAATGAATGATGGGTGTTGGCGGCTTCGCAGCCGTGGTCAGGGAGGTCGGCTGATGCAGACAGGGCAACGCGCGGGTGCAAGGGTTGACGCACGGCAACGGTCAAGGTTTACCCCATGGCTTGCGACCGGGACACTGATCCTGGCGCTTGCGGCGCAAAGCCTGTCGGCCAAGGCCGACACGGTGATCGTGTCGCACGGCATTTCAACCTTTGGCGATCTGGCGCTGCCGGCAGACTTCACGCACTTGCCCTACGTGAACCCGACCGCCCCCAAAGGCGGCGAGATGAGCCAGTGGGCCCCTGGCAGCTTTGATTCTTTCAACCCCTACGCCATTGCCGGCAACGCGGCAGCTTTGTCGTCGATCTTTTACGAATCCATCCTGACCGGCACTCTGGACGACGTCAGCGCCGCCTATTGCCTGCTGTGCGAGACGATGGAATACCCCGAAGACAGGTCCTGGGTAATTTTTAACCTGCGCAAGGATGTGACATTCTCGGACGGGACACCGTTCACGGCGGAAGACGTGCTGTTCAGTCACAACCTGTTTCTGGAAAAGGGCATCCCCGAATATCGCACCGTCGCGGGCGGCAAGTTCCAGTCGGTGGAAATCCTTGATCCGTACAGGATCAAGTTCACCTTCACGCCCGGAACGCCCTTCCGCGACATGCCGGTTCAGGCGGGAGGCACGCTGATTTTTTCCAAGGCGCACTATGAGGCGAACAACCGAGATCTTGAGAAATCCAGCCTTGAGCCGTTTCTGGGCACCGGGCCTTATGTGCTGGAAAGCTTCAAGCCTGGTCAGCAGGTGATCTATGCGCGGGATATGGATTACTGGGGCGAAAAGCACCCGCTGAACATCGGCCAGAACAACTTTGACCGGGTGCGGATTGAATATTTCGGCGATGACAATGCCGCGATGGAGGGCTTCAAGGCCGGGGTCTACACTTTCCGGAACGAAAGCGATCCGAAACGCTGGGCCAACAATTATGATTTCCCGTCGGTCGCGGCGGGGGATGTGGTCAAGGAAGTGATCCCGTCAGGCAACATTGCAGGGGGCCAGTCCATCATCTTCAACCTGCGGCGCGCGCAGTTTCAGGACCCGCGTGTGCGGGAAGCGATCGGCCTGATGTTCAACTTTGAATGGTCCAACAAATCGCTGTTCTTTGGTCTGTTTGCGCGCATCAACTCAATCTGGGAAAATTCCGAACTGGCGGCGACGGGCGTGCCGACACCCGAGGAAGTCGCCCTCTTGCAACCGCTGGTCGATGACGGACTGCTACCCGCCACCATTCTGTCGGATGAGGTGATGATGGCCTCGGTCTCGTCAGAAGATACCGCGCTGGACCGCCGGAACCTGCGCCGCGCCTCGGCCCTTCTGGATGAGGCGGGCTGGACGGTCGGCGATGACGGCATCCGCCGCAATGCCGCCGGTGAGAAGCTGCAGATGGCAATGGTCCACGCCCGCACTGATCTGTTGCCGGTGATGAACGCCTATGTGGAAAACCTGCGCGCTTTGGGCGTCGAAGCCAGCTTTGACATCATTGATGACCCGCAACTTCAACAACGTGCCAGTCCCCCGAACTTTGACTTTGATGCCCTGCCGACCACTGTGGTCAATGGCGGGCTGGAACCGGGCGGTGTGCTGAAGCAGGCCTGGGCCAGCGTTGCCAAGGACAACTCCAGCCGCAACCGCATGGGCTATGCCGATCCGGCGGTGGACAGGTTGTTGGACGTGGCGGAAGCAGCCAGCAGCAAAGAAGAACTGACGGCCGTGATCCGCGCGCTTGACCGGGTGCTGCGGTCGCAGTTTGTGATGGTGCCGCGCTATTACAAGCGGGACAACTGGGTCGCTTACTACAACATGTATGAACGCCCCGAGGTTTTGCCGCCCTACGCTCTGGGCGAACTGTCGATCTGGTGGTACAACGCCGAAAAAGCTGACGCGCTGAAGGCCAAGGGCGCGTTGTAAGAAGAAAGTCGGGCAGGAACCTTGGGCGCCTATATCCTTCGCCGCTTGCTTTTGGTGATCCCCACGCTGTTCGGGGTCATGCTGATCAACTTTGCCTTGACCCAGTTTGTTCCCGGCGGCCCGGTCGAACAGGTGCTGGCCCGGCTGGAAGGCGAAGGCGACGCGATCCAGAACCTTGCCGGGACCGAAGGCGGCGGCATCCAGGAAGAACAGGGCGCAGGCTATGTCGGCGCGCGCGGTCTGCCGCCCGAGTTCTTGGCCAAGCTGGAAATTCAGTTCGGCTTTTCCCGCATCGTCTGCGCCGAGGGGTTCACCGGCACGCCATCCCTCAACGCTTCGGAATGTGTGAAGGAAGCCATCCCCGCGACCGAACGCTTCATGATCATGATGGGCAACTACTTAAGCTTCGATCTTGGCGAAAGCTATTTCCGGTCGATCAGCGTGGTTGATCTGGTGCTGGAGAAGATGCCGGTGTCGATCACGCTTGGCCTGTGGTCAACGCTGATTGCTTACCTGATCAGCATCCCGCTTGGCATCCGCAAGGCCGTGCGGGACGGGTCAAGTTTTGACACCTGGACCAGCGGAATCATCATCGCAGCCTATGCGATCCCCGGGTTCCTGTTTGCGATCCTGCTGATGGTGGTCTTTGCTGGTGGGTCCTACTATCAGTGGTTCCCCTTGCGTGGTCTGACCAGCGACGGGTGGGAAACCTTTCCCTGGTACCGACAGATCACCGATTATCTGTGGCACATTGTTTTGCCGGTGACCGCGCAGCTGATCAGCGCCTTTGCCACGCTGACGCTGCTGACCAAGAACAGTTTTCTGGACGAGATCAAGAAGCAATACGTCATGACCGCCCGCGCCAAGGGGCTGAGTGAGGCGCAAGTGCTTTACGGTCACGTCTTCCGCAACGCCATGCTGATCGTGATCGCCGGCTTTCCGGGGTTGTTTCTTGGTGTGTTCTTCGGGTCGTCCCTCATCATCGAGTTCATCTTCTCATTGGATGGACTTGGCCAACTTGGTTATCGCGCGGCGGTCGAACGGGACTATCCGGTGATTTTCGGCACCCTGTTCGCTTTCGGGCTGATCGGGCTGATCGTCGGCATCATATCCGACCTGATGTATGTGCTGGTCGATCCGCGCATCGACTTTGAGAGGCGCGGATAATGGCGCTGTCCCCCCTCAACCAGCGGCGCTGGCGAAATTTCAAGGCGAACCGCCGGGCCTATTGGTCGCTGTGGATCTTCCTTGTCCTGTACGGAATCTCGCTCTGTGCAGAGCTGATCGCCAATGACCGCCCGATCCTCGTGCGCCATAGCGGTGAGTTCTACACACCCGTTGTCAGCTTTTACCCCGAAGTGGCTTTTGGCGGTGACCTGCGGACCGAGGCGAACTATTCCACGGTCGAGGTGCAGTGCCTGATCATCGCGGCGGGGTCGCTTGATTGCTGGGATGACCCCGCAGGCATCCTGGCCGAGGCGCAGACCGCAGGCACAGCCGCAGGCGTGCCGGTCGAGGCAGGGTGGATCCTTTGGCCGCCGATCCGGTATGGCTATAACACCATTGTTGATACCGGTGGGGTGGCCCCGGGGCCACCAAGCGCGCAGAACTTTCTTGGCACCGATGACACAAGCCGCGACGTGGCGGCGCGGGTGATCTACGGGTTCCGCCTGTCGATCACCTTTGCGCTGATCGTGACGTTTGCAACGTCAGTCATCGGAATCGTGGCCGGGGCGATCCAGGGCTATTTCGGCGGGATGACGGACCTGATCTTTCAGCGGGTGATCGAGCTGTGGTCGTCGGTGCCCACGCTTTACGTCATCATCATCCTGACGGCGGTCTGGTCAAAAAGTTTCTGGCTGATGGTTGGGCTGATGGTCCTCTTTGGCTGGACCGGCCTTGTCGGTGTGGTTCGAGCCGAGTTTCTGCGGGCGCGGAACTTTGAATACGTCCGCGCGGCGCGGGCGCTTGGCGTGTCAGACTGGCAGATCATTTTCCGCCACGTGCTGCCGAATGCGATGGTGGCGACGCTGACCTTCCTGCCCTTCATCATCACCGGCACCATCGGGTCACTGGCGACGCTGGACTATCTGGGGTTCGGGCTGCCAACATCCGCCCCGTCGCTGGGCCAGTTGTCACGGCAGGCGCAGGGCAACCTGCAATCGCCGCATCTGGCCTTCACCGCGTTTTTCACCTTTGCCGTGATGCTAAGCCTGCTGGTCTTCGTCTTCGAAGGCGTGCGCGACGCCTTTGACCCGCGGAAAACCTTTCGATGAGGTTGGGTCGATGAGCGTGCTTGACGTCAAGAACCTGAAAGTCAGCTTCCGACAGGACGGCCGACTGATCGAGGCGGTGAAGGGGGTCAGCTTTACCGTCGCCAAGGGCGAAACCGTGGCGCTGGTGGGCGAAAGCGGGTCGGGCAAATCGGTCACCGCGCTTTCCACCGTGGGCCTGCTGGGCGACACGGCCGAGGTTTCGGGATCAGTCACCTATGCAGGCCGACAGATGATTGGCGTCAGCGAGCGTGAGTTGCGCCGCGTGCGCGGCAACGACATCAGCTTTATCTTCCAAGAGCCGATGACCAGCCTGAACCCGCTGCACACCATCGAAAAGCAGATGGCAGAAAGCTTGTCCTTGCATCAGGCGCTGACCGGGGCGGCAGCGCGGGCGCGGGTGCTGGAGCTGTTGAACAAGGTTGGCATCCGCGATGCCGAAAGCCGGTTGGGCGCTTATCCGCATCAGCTTTCGGGCGGACAGCGCCAGCGGGTGATGATCGCCATGGCGCTGGCCAACGGGCCGGAGCTGCTGGTTGCGGATGAGCCGACCACGGCGCTGGACGTGACCATTCAGGCGCAGATCCTGGACCTGCTGGCGGATCTGAAACGGTCCGAAGGCCTTAGCCTTCTCTTCATCACCCATGACCTTGGCATCGTGCGCCGCATCGCCGACCGGGTCTGCGTCATGCAGGGCGGCGAGATTGTCGAACAGGGCCCGACCGCCGAGATTTTCGCCAATCCGCGCCATCCCTACACGCAAAAGCTGCTGGCTGCCGAACAGAAAGGCGGTCCGGATGCGGTGCCAGTCAACGCGCCCGAAGTGGTCCGCACGGAAAACCTGCGCGTCTGGTTCCCGATCCAGAAAGGCTTTTTGCGCAAGACGGTGGGCCACGTGAAAGCGGTCAATGACGCCAACCTGACCGTCCGCGCCGGTGAGACATTGGGCATCGTCGGCGAAAGCGGATCAGGCAAGACCACGCTGGCGCTGGCGATCTTGCGGCTGATCCCCTGCACCGGGACCGTGGCCTTTCTGGGCCGCGAGATCGGGACCGGCACTGGCGCCGCCCTGCGCAGTCTGCGGCGCGAGATGCAGGTGGTGTTCCAGGACCCCTACGGCAGCCTGTCGCCGCGTCTGACTGTCGAACAGATCATTGCCGAAGGGCTGGGCGTCCACGGGGTCGATCCCGGCCGCAACCGGACGGATATGGTGGCTGAGATCATGCGTGAAGTCGGACTCGATCCCGGCACGATGGCGCGCTATCCGCACGAGTTTTCCGGCGGCCAGCGCCAGCGCATCGCCATTGCGCGCGCCATGATCCTGCGGCCAAAACTGGTGGTTCTGGATGAGCCGACGTCGGCCCTCGACATGACGGTGCAGGTCCAGATCGTGGAACTGCTGCGTGACCTGCAACGCAGGCACGGGCTGGCCTACATCTTCATCAGCCATGATCTGCGGGTGATCCGGGCCATGGCGCACAAGGTCATGGTCATGCAGGCGGGCGATGTGGTGGAAAGTGGCGATTGCGGGGATTTGTTTACCAAACCGCAATCCGCGTATACCAAGGCTTTGATGGCAGCCGCCTTCGGACCCTGATGTGAAGCTTCTTTTCGTCCACCAGAATTTTCCCGGCCAGTTCCTGCATCTGGCGCCGGAAATGCAGCGGCTGGGCCATGACGTGCGTGCCATCACCGATGCGGTGAACAAGAACGATACTCCGATCCCCCTGCTGCGCTACACCTTCAAACCGGAAACCGTCGATCCCAAGGCCACCCGCCTTGGCCGCAACTACACCACGATGAGCGACCGTGGCGTTGTTGTCGCCCGCTTTGCCCGAAAGCTGCGTGATAAAGGGTATGTGCCCGATGTGATCTTTGGCCATTCCGGCTGGGGAGAGACGCTTTTTCTGAAAGAGGTCTGGCCTGAGGCGAAACTGGTGGTCTACGCCGAGTTCTACTATCGTGGACGCGGGACTGACACCGGCTTTGACAAGGAGCTTCAACAAGATGGCTTTGACCAAACCCTGATTGCCCAAGGTCGGGCTGCCCACATGGCGCAGGCGCTGGCCCACGCCGACCGAGGCCTGTCGCCCACCGAATGGCAGGCCAGCACCCACCCGCCACTGTTGCGCCGCCATATCGAGGTGATCTTCGACGGGGTGGATTGTGACCGGCTGACCCCAAACCCTGCCGCTCGCTTCAAGCTTTCGGATGGGACCGTGCTGGCCCCGGGCGATGAGGTGCTGACCTTCGTCAATCGCAACCTTGAACCCTATCGCGGCTATCACATCTTCATGCGCGCTTTGCCGGCGGTGCTGGCGGCGCGGCCCAACGTCCAGGTGGTGATCGTCGGGGGGACCGAAGTCAGCTATGGCCGCCCGCCTGCGCAGGGTGGCGGATGGAAGGATGTGATCCTGGCCGAGGTGAAGGATCAGCTTGACCTTTCGCGTGTGCATTTTGTGGGGAAGGTACCCTATGACCAGTTGGTCGACCTGATCCATGTGTCGCGGGTGCATGCCTATCTGACCTATCCTTTTGTCCTTAGCTGGTCGATGGTCGAGGCGCTTGCCGCGGGCGCGCTGGTCGTCGGTTCGCGCACCGCCCCGGTGCAAGAGGTGATAACGGACGGCGTCAACGGGCGGCTGGTCGATTTCTTCGATGTGCCGGGCTGGTCGGCAGCACTTACTGACGCGCTGGCCCGGCCTGATGCGCATCAGCCCCTTCGCGACGCCGCCCGCACCATGGCCCGTGCGCGCTATGACCTGCGGTCGGTCTGTCTGCCAAAACAGGTTGATCTGCTTGTGCGGCTGGAGCGTGGGTAGCGATTTCTTCGAAGAAATCGTATCGGAGCCTTCAAAGGCTCCGGTCCGGAACTTATGAAAACTCCAGCCTGCCCTATACTGCGGAAGAGTGTCGCGCCTGCGCTGTGTCATAGGCATCAAAGGTGCGGGCGATCATCCGCGTTAACGGGCGGGCACGTTCGGGGATCGAAAGGGTGTCGCTGGTCAGGGTCAGCATGCTGCCAAACCCGGCCATGGCGGATTGGAACAGCGCATCTATCCGGGCAGGGGACGTGGCGAAACCGGCCAGAAGGTCCGCCCGGGAGACGGTGAAATTACACATCAGCGCCTCGATGATACGGGCACGCAGGGTGTCTTCGCCGACAAATCGGTGGCCACGATGCGTCGAGAACCGCCCCTCGCGGATCGCCTTGGTGTGTGCGGCGGTGGCCGGTGCGTTCTGCGCAAACCCTTGCGGGAAGCGCGAGATTGACGACGCCCCCAATCCGATCAGCACCGAAGCCGGATCATCGGTATAGCCCTGGAAGTTTCGCCTGAGCGTTCCTGCGCGCTGCGCGCGGGCCATTCCGTCTTCGGGCTTGGCGAAATGGTCGATCCCGATCTCTTGATATCCATCCCAGACAAAAAGCTCACGCGCAGTGTCGAACAGGCGCAGGCGTTCTTCCGGCGTGGGCATGGCATCAGACGGGATCATCTGTTGCCGGCGGCTCATCCACGGGACATGCGCATAGCCGTAAAGTGCCACACGGTCTGGCGACAGGGTCAGCAATTTCTGTACCGAGTCCGCGATGCGCGGACCGGTCTGGTGCGGCAGGCCATACAGGATGTCGGCATTCAGGCTGCCCACACCGCGCAGCCGGATACGGTCAGCGACATCGCGGGTCAGGGCATAGCTTTGATCGCGGCCAATGGCTTTCTGGATCAGCGGGTCGAAGTCCTGCACCCCGATCGAAGCACGGTTCATGCCAGCAGCAGCCAGCGCATCGAGGCGGGCATCGTCAATTTCGTTCGGGTCAATCTCGACGGAGAACTCACCATGCGGCGCCAAAGGGGCGACAGCGAAAACCGCATCGGCCAGTATCCGCATCAGGGTGGGCGACAAAAGCGTTGGCGTGCCACCACCCCAATGCAGGCGACCAAGGCTGACACCACGCGGCAGGCTGGATTTCAGCAGCGCAAGTTCGGCCAGCAAGGTTTCGACATAGGCAATGACGGGTGCATCCGACGTGGTGCCTTGCGTCCGGCACGCGCAAAACCAGCACAACCTGCGGCAGAAGGGCACATGCAGATACAGCGAGATCTGGCTGTTTTCGGGGATCGAGGTGATCCACCCCTCAAATTCCTTTGGCCCGACGCCCGTGCCGAAGTGCGGTGCAGTCGGATATGAGGTATAGCGAGGGACGCGCGCGTCAAAAAGTCCAAGTCGGGCGAGTTGCGGGTCATGTGTCATACGTCTAGCATGTGTAAACCGGCATTGACGCGCCTTGACCCAGAT
The DNA here is from genome assembly GCA_031425675.1 of Paracoccaceae bacterium. GTDB lineage: Bacteria > Pseudomonadota > Alphaproteobacteria > Rhodobacterales > Rhodobacteraceae > Tabrizicola. Next base: position 10,255 of record JANPJU010000073.1, read on the forward strand.
CAAATGACAGAATCGGCTGATGCAAGATCACTCCGTCCACCTTCAATGCTCGGACTGTCCAATCCGCCACCGGGCGGTTTGTGCGCGTTGCGAAACCGATGAACTGTCCGAGCTGGAGCAGATCAAGTATTATCGCAGCTTTCAGGCCGGCCAAACGGTGATCTGGTCCGGCGACCGAATGGAGTTTGTGGGGTCCGTCGTGACCGGGATCGCCACCCTGACGCAGACGATGGAGGATGGGCGGCGGCAGATGGTCGGGCTGTTGCTGCCGTCAGATTTCGTGGGGCGACCGGGGCGAATGACCGCGGCCTATGACGTGACCGCGACGACCGATCTGGTGATGTGCTGTTTCCGCAAGAAGCCGTTCGAGGATCTGATGGCCACCACCCCTCATATCGCGCAGCGCCTGTTGGAGATGACGCTGGATGAACTCGACGCCGCGCGCGAGTGGATGCTTTTGCTGGGCCGCAAGACGGCGCGGGAAAAGATCGCCTCGATGATCACCATCATCGCCCGGCGCGAGGCATCGTTGCAAAGCGCCAAGCCGAACGGGATGCTGACGGTCGATCTGCCGCTAAGCCGTGAGGAGATGGCCGATTATCTGGGCCTGACGCTGGAAACGGTCAGCCGTCAGATCAGTGCCCTGAAGAAGGATGGGGTCATCAGCCTTGAGGGCAACCGCCACATCAGCATCCCCGATCTTGACCGTTTGCTTGAGGAAGCGGGCGATGACAGTGACGGCGGCATGCTGGTCTGAAGTGGCGCGCGCATGCTGACATTCCACACCAGTGACGTCTTTACCGACCGCGCGTTTCAGGGCAACCCGCTGGCGATTGTCCTTGGGGCCGATGGTCTGACCACGGCCCAGATGCAGACGATTGCGCGGGAATTCAACCTGTCCGAGACGATCTTTGTCCAAACCCCGGCCAACCCGGCCCATACCGCCCGGGTCCGCATCTTCTTTCCGACCGCCGAAATCCCCTTTGCCGGTCATCCGACCATCGGCTGCGCCATCCATCTGGCAAAGGCGATGGCCAATGGCGATTTTGATCGGAAACTGGTGCTGGAAGAAGAAGCCGGGCTGGTGCCGGTGCGGGTCTGGCGGCGGGATGGCCGGACGATGGCAGAATTCGTGGCCCCAGTGGTGCCGCATGACGCGGATACGGTGCCGGACCGCCGGGGCGCGCTTGATCCTGCAAGGCTGGCGGCTGCGCTGGGGGTGAATCTAGCCGGTATCGGCTTTGGTGCGCATCGGCCCGGTCTTTGGCAAGGTGGGCCGCGCTTTCTGTATGTGCCAGTGGCAAGTCTGGACACGCTCGCCGTCGCCCGCCCGATGGAACCGGCCTGGTCGGCCCAGATGCTGGCGGGCGGGGTGGACAGCATCTACCTCTACACCCCCGGCACGGACTGCGACTATCGCGCGCGGATGTTTTCGCCGACGGCGGGCATCCCCGAAGACCCCGCCACCGGATCAGCCAGTGCGATCCTTGCGGCACAGCTTCTGGCGAGCAGAGCATTGGCAGAAGGTGAGACGCGGCTGACCCTGCACCAAGGCGTCGAGATGGGCAGGCCAAGCGTGATCGGCCTGACCGCCTGCGTCAGCGGTGGCACCCTGACCGAGGTGCGCATCGCCGGCAGCGCGGTGCCGATTTCCGAGGGCCGGGTCAGGCCACCCGCGTGACAGACCGCCCATCAAGCTCGTACGGGCGCGATAAGCGGCGGGGGTCAGTGCGCCATCAGGACCGGAATTTCGGCCTTTTCCAGCATGTCCCGCGTCGCACCGCCCAAGATTGCCTCGCGAAAGCGGGAATGACCATAGGCCCCCATGACCAGCAGATCGGCGTCCATGTCGCGGAGGTGGCGGGTCAGCACGTCCGACACGCGCGGCAGGGTGCGGGCCAGCACCGTGACCTCGGCATGGACGCCGTGTCGCACCAGCATCTGGCACAGCATGCCGCCGGGATCAGACCGTTCCGGCCCATGGGTTGGCGGGTCGATCACCACGATAGAAACGCTTTCCGCCCGACGAAGGAAGGGCATGGCGCGGCGGGTGGCGACCAGCGCCTCACGGCTTTGGTTCCATGCAAGGACAACGCGGCGCGGGTCATTTGCGGTCATCCCGTTGGGCGGCACCACAAGAACCGGGGCCATGCCTTCAAACAGCGCGGCCTCGATCACGGCCTCATCTTCCACGCCACGATTTTCGCCGTAAGGCAGGGGCAAAACCACCAGATCGGCATAGCGGGCACGGGCGGCCACCAGATCCGTCAGCGCGCCAAGTTGGGTTACGGCGGATTCGGTCGCGATGCGCAGGCCGGGTAACTGGGCACCAAGGGCGGCGCTCAGAGCCTTTTCGGTGGCGCGGGCATCTTCCTCGGCCCGTTCCGTGGCAGCCGCGATCATCACAGCGCCTGAGCCTACATAGGAATAGCCAATCTGCGTGCGGTCCACCCCAAGCGCCAGCGCATCAAGATGCGCATCCAGTCGCGCGCCGATCTGCGCCGCTGCAGTAATGGAGGGCATGAGGTCGTGAGACGAGGTGGCGATGGTGAGAATGGATTTGTATGCCATGATGACTCTCCCAAGTTCTAATCCGGACAGAATGAACGGTTTGCCAAGGTCTTGCATTGATCAAGGTCAAGGATTGATCCCGCGCGGGTTGACCCAGATCAAGGCGGCAAGACCCGGCAGACTGCAGAAGGGATCATAGTCGAAGTGCCCGGCACTGCCCCGATTCATTTGGGGTAAAGCCGGCCAGACCGGACGAAGGGACGCTGGATGCTGGATTACCTGAAACTGATAGGGCTGGGGTTTGTCGCGATCCTGGCTGCAATTGCGGCCAACTACGCCCGTGACCTGGCCTATCAGGTCAACATGATCACGGTGATGCTGGCTGCGGGCATCGCCTTTTTGTGGGTGCTGCGGACTGCGGGCGATCCGCGTCCCAATCTGCAGCACGAATACTTTGACGGGGTGGTCAGGGCCGGGGCCATCGCCACGGCCTTCTGGGGCATCGTGGGGTTTTTGGTCGGGCTGGTCATCGCCAGCCAGCTGGCATGGCCGCAGCTGAACTTTGAAGCCTTGCAAGGCTATGGCAACTTTGGCCGGTTGCGCCCCCTGCACACCAGTGCGGTGATCTTCGCCTTTGGCGGCAACGCGTTGATCATGTCTTCGTTCTACATCGTCCAGCGCACCAGCGCCGCGCGCCTGTTTGGCGGGTCCTTGGGATGGTTCGTGTTCTGGGGCTGGCAGCTGGTGATCGTGCTGGCCGCGACCGGCTATGTGCTGGGGGCCACGCAGGGCAAGGAATATGCCGAACCCGTCTGGTATGTGGACATTCTGCTGACGGCGGTCTGGATCGGGTTCCTGGTGGCTTTCATGGGCACCCTCTTCAAGCGCAAGGAACCCCACATCTATGTGGCGAACTGGTTCCTGCTGTCGATGATCCTGACGGTGGCGATGCTGCATCTGGTGAACAACGCGGCGATCCCGGTTTCGATCTTCGGGTCGGCGCAGGTGCAACTGTATGCCGGCGTGCAGGATGCCATGGTGCAGTGGTGGTACGGGCACAACGCCGTGGGCTTCTTCCTGACGGCCGGATTCCTGGGGATGATGTACTATTTCGTGCCCAAACAGGCAGAACGGCCGGTCTTCAGTTACAAGCTGTCGATCATCCACTTCTGGGCGCTGATCTTCCTCTACATCTGGGCCGGTCCGCACCACCTGCACTATACCGCGCTTCCGGACTGGGCTTCGACCCTTGGCATGGTCTTTTCGGTTATCCTGTGGATGCCGTCATGGGGTGGCATGATCAACGGCCTGATGACCCTGTCGGGCGCATGGGACAAGCTGCGCACCGATCCGATCATCCGCATGATGGTCGTCTCCATCGGGTTCTACGGAATGTCCACCTTCGAAGGCCCGATGATGAGCATCAAGGCCGTCAACTCGCTGTCCCACTACACCGACTGGACCATCGGCCACGTCCATTCCGGCGCCTTGGGCTGGAACGGAATGATCACCTTCGGCGTGCTTTACTATCTGGTGCCGCGCCTGTGGAACCGGAACAGCCTTTACAGCCTGAAGCTGGTCAGCTGGCACTTCTGGCTCGCGACCATCGGGATCGTGCTTTACGCGTCTTCGATGTGGGTCACGGGCATCATGGAAGGCCTGATGTGGCGTGAAGTGGATGCGAATGGCTTCCTGGTGAACGCCTTCGCCGACACGGTGGCCGCGAAGTTCCCGATGTATGTGGTGCGGGCACTGGGCGGGGGGCTGTTCCTGAGCGGCGCGCTGATCATGTGCTACAACTTGTGGATGACGGTGCGCGCGCAGCCCCAGCGGGTTACGCAGCACGCCGCAGTCCCGGCTGAAGAGGGAGACGGGACAAGGGCGGTTCGTGACCAACACAAGGTCATCGAGACCAACGCCACGCTGCTGATGATCCTGTCGCTGCTGGTGGTCAGTATCGGGGGTATCGTGCAGATCGTGCCGCTGTTCTATCTTGAGAACACGATCGAAAAGGTGGAAGGGGTTCGCCCCTACACGCCCCTCGAACTTGCCGGGCGGTCGATCTATGTCCGCGAAGGCTGCTATGGTTGCCACAGCCAGATGATCCGCCCGATGCGCGATGAGGTGGAGCGGTACGGCCACTATTCGCTGGCGGCCGAATCGATGTATGACCGGCCGTTCCAGTGGGGGTCCAAACGCACCGGGCCGGATCTGGCCCGCGTCGGAGGCCGCTATTCGGACGAATGGCATCAGGACCACTTTACCAACGCGAAGTCTGTGGTCCCGGAATCGGTGATGCCGCCCTATGGGTTCCTGTTCAACACCACGATAGACGGGCGCTATATTCAGGACGTCGTGGCGACCAACCGGATGGCGGGCGTGCCCTACACCGACGAGATGGTTGAAAACGCGCTGGCCGACTTTACCGCGCAGGTCAATCCGGATGGTGACTATGACGGGCTGGAGGCACGCTATGGCGAGGACGTCTTCGGCACGCCGATCAACGTGCGCAACTTTGACGGCACGCCCGCGCTGACCGAGATGGACGCGCTGATCGCCTATATCCAGGTCCTGGGCACGATGGTCGACTTCTCGACCTTCACGCCTGTGGCGAACCGGTAAGGGGGCCGAAAGATGGAGACCTATTCTTTCCTGCGCCACATGGCGGACAGCTGGTTCCTCTTGGCGATGACGCTGGGGTTCCTTGGCTTGTGTGTCTGGGCCTTCCGGCCCGGCAGTCGGTCGATGCATCAGGAGGTCGCGAAGTCGATCTTCCGCAACGATGACCGACCGGCGGACGCCGACACCGACTCCCCCAACCATGCCAAGAAAGAGGGCTAAGCCATGTGCGCCAAGCCAGTGAAGAAAGAACCCCGGCAGGTTGAGACGACCGGCCATGTCTGGGACGGCATCGAAGAGCTGAACAACCCCATGCCCCGCTGGTGGGTCTGGACGTTTTACGCCACAATTGTCTGGGGGATCGGCTATTCGGTCGCCTATCCGGCCTGGCCGCTGATCACGGGGGCGACGCCCGGACTTTTGGGCGCCAGCACCCGCGCCGATGTGGCGGTTGAGATTGCGCGCGTTGATGCCGGCAATGCCGAAATCAAGGCCAAGCTTGTCGCCGCCGACCTGAACGGCATCGGTGCCGATCCTGATCTTGCGGCCTATGCCGAACGGGCAGGGGCGGCGGTGTTTCGCACCAACTGCACGACCTGCCACGGGTCGGGCGCTGCGGGGTTCGAGGGCAAGGGCTATCCCAACCTTCTGGACGATGACTGGCTGTGGGGCGGCAAGATGGAGGATATCCACCTGACGATCACCCACGGCATCCGCAACACCACCGACGCGGACGCCCGCTATTCGGAAATGCCGAAATTCGGCGTGGATGAGTTGCTGGATCCGGCCCAGATCGGGCAGGTCACGGAATATGTGCTTGCCATGTCGGGGCAGGACCATGACGCCGCGATGTCCACTGGCGGGGCGGTGGTTTTTGCCGAAAACTGCGTGGGCTGCCACATGGAGGACGGGTCGGGCGATCCGACGCAGGGTGCTCCTGCCTTGAATGATGCAATCTGGCTGTATGGCGGTTCGCGTGAGGCGGTCACGGAAAGCATCTACTATGCGCGTTATGGCGTGATGCCGAACTGGAATGTCCGCCTAAGCGAAGACGAAATTCGCGCCGTGGCCTTTTATGTCCATGGCCGTGGCGGCGGCGAGTGACCGCAGCACAGCAGGCCGGGCGGCCATTTTGTCGCCCGGCACAGGACTGAATTCCCCGGAGCCCGGACGTGAGCCAAGAAGACGCCACCCCCCCCAGCCTTTTCGTCGCACGCGAGCCGATCTTTCCCCGCCGGGTGAAGGGCAGTTTCCGGACGATGAAGTGGTGGCTTCTGGCGCTGATGCTGGGCATCTACTATGTCACACCCTGGCTGCGCTGGGACCGGGGGCCGAACCTGCCCGATCAAGCCGTGCTGATCGATCTGCCCGGGCGGCGGTTCTTCTTCTTCATGATCGAAATCTGGCCGCATGAGTTTTACTTCATCGCGGGCCTTCTGATCATGGCAGGGCTTGGCCTGTTCCTGTTTACCAGTGCGGCGGGCCGGGTCTGGTGCGGCTATGCCTGTCCGCAGACGGTCTGGACCGACCTGTTCATTCTGGTCGAACGCTGGATCGAGGGCGACCGCAACGCCCGCATCCGCCTGCACCGCCAGCCGTGGAACTGGGAAAAGCTGATCAAGAACGGCGTCAAATGGTGGGTCTGGCTGTTGATCGGCCTCGCGACGGGCGGGGCGTGGGTCTTCTACTTCACTGACGCGCCCACCTTGCTGCGCGATCTGGTGACGTTTCAGGCGCACCCTGCCGCCTACATCACCATGCTGATCCTGACCTTCACCACCTTTTTCTTCGGTGGTTTTGCACGGGAGCAGATCTGCATCTATGCCTGTCCATGGCCGCGTATTCAGGCCGCGATGGTGGACGAAGACACCCTGACCATCGGCTATCGCGACTGGCGCGGCGAACCGCGTGGCAAGCAGACCGTGGCAGGCAACGGCGATTGCATCGACTGCATGGCCTGCGTGAATGTCTGCCCGATGGGCATCGACATCCGCGACGGCCAGCAGATGGCCTGCATCACCTGCGGGTTGTGCATTGACGCCTGCAATGACGTGATGGATCGGATCGGCAAGCCGCGTGACCTGATCGGCTATCTTGCCCTGACGGATGAGACCCGCGAACGCGCAGGCCAACCGCCGAAATCGGTCTGGGCGCATGTGTTTCGGGTAAGGACCATGCTGTACACCGTGCTTTGGGCAGGGGTGGGCATAGGCCTTGTTGTGGCGCTGTTCCTGCGGTCGCCCATCGACGTCAGCGTGACGCCGGTCCGCAACCCGACCTATGTGACGCTGTCGGATGGCAGCATCCGCAACGCCTATGACCTGCGGTTGCGCAACATGCAGGGGGCGGATGCGCAGTTCACGCTAGCGGTAACCTCGGACGTGCTGGTTGGCATGTCGCTGGAAGGGGCCGAGGAACTGACCGTTACAGTGCCCGCAAATGAAACGATGCAGCAGCGCGTCTACCTGACCGCCGCTCCGAACAGCGAGGCGGCTACCAAAGACCGCAGCGAAGTGCGGATCTGGGTGGAAGAACTTGGTACGTCGAACCGCATCCATCAGGATACTGTCTTTAACGGGAAGGAAAACTGAGATGGGCGAACTGACAGGCAAGCATGTGCTGGCGATAACGGTTGGCGCGTTCTCGGTCATCATCGCGGTCAATCTGGTGCTGGCCTTCAAGGCGGTCAGCACCTTTCCGGGGCTTGAGGTGCAAAATTCCTACGTCGCAAGCCAGGGCTTCAACACCCGCAAGGCCGCGCAAGAGGCGCTGGGTTGGCATCTGGCGCCAAGCTATGCGGGCGGGCGGGTCGATCTTGCCTTCACCGACCGCAACGGCCTGCCGGTCGCGGTGACCGATCTTGACGTGCTGATCGGACGCACGACCTCCACCATGGATGACGCGCGGCCGGTGTTCGTGGCGATGGGCGATGTCTATACGACCGAACTGCCGCTGGCGCGGGGCAAGTGGATGGTCAAGGTCACCGCCCGGTCGCTTGACGGGACGCTGTTTGAACAGCGGTCCGAACTTTTCGTGCGGAGCTGACGCGATGACGGTGGTCGAAGATTTCGGGCGCGCGCCGATCTCGGCCTGCCCGGCTTGTGCTGCTGCCCCCTCGGCCGAACGGATCGCCGCGATGCGCGCGGACCGTGACGGGCGGATCATGCTGTCGTTGCCGCTGGCGCACTGCGCGGCCTGCATCCAGACCGTGGAAGGGGCCTTGTCGGCGGTGCCAGGCGTGCGGTCAGCCCGGGTGAACCTGACGCGCAAAAGGGTGAGCGTCGAGGCCGCACCGGATGTGACACCCGCCCAGTTGATCGCCGTGCTGGCCGGTGAGGGGCAAGAAGCGCATGAGCTGGACCCCGGCCTGTTGTCGTCAACCGAGACGGACCGTCAGGGGCGTGACCTTCTGATGCGGCTTGGGGTGGCATTCTTTTCGATGATGAACGTGATGCTGCTGTCGGTAGCCGTCTGGTCAGGGGCCGAGGCTGCAACGCGCGATCTGTTCCACTGGATTTCCGCCGCGATTGCCCTGCCGACGGTGATTTTCGCCGGGCAGCCGTTCTTCAAGTCCGCCTGGGCGAGCCTTCGTGTCGGGCGGCTGGGAATGGATGTTCCGATCAGCCTGGCGCTGATCCTGGCCTCGTCTATCTCGGTCTATGAAACCTGGATGTCGGGGCATCACGCCTACTTCGACGCGGCGGTGATGCTGGCGTTTTTCCTGTTGCTGGGCCGCTATCTGGACCACCGCACCCGCGCGATAGCCCGGTCAGCGGCCGAGGAGTTGGCAGCATTGGAGGTTCCCCGCGCCATCGTGCTGGTCGACGGGGTTGAGGTTGAGACGGCGATTTCCCTTGTGATGGCCGGGGATACGGTGCTCGTCCGCCCCGGCGCGCGGATGCCGGTGGACGGCGTTGTGCTGACCGGCGCGTCCGAGGTGGACCGCAGCCTTCTGACCGGGGAAAGCCTGCCGGTACAGGCGCAGCCCGGCACGGTCGTCAGCGCGGGTGAGGTCAACCTGACCGGCCCTCTCACACTGCGGGTAACGGCGGCGGGCAAGGATTCAAGCCTGCACCGGATGGCCGATCTGGTGGCTGTCGCCGAAGGGGCAAAGACCCGCTACACCAGCCTGGCTGACCGGGCGGCAAGCCTGTATTCGCCCTTGGTGCATATCCTGTCGTTCAGCGCCTTTGGCTATTGGTTGTGGGCGACGGGCGGCGATGTGCGCTATGCGATCAACATCTCGGCCGCCGTTCTGATCATTACCTGCCCATGCGCCCTTGGGCTTGCGGTGCCTGCGGTAATCACCTCTGCCAGTGGCAAGCTGTTCCGCAAGGGATTGCTGATCAAGCATGGCACCGCGCTGGAGCGGTTGGCCGAGGTTGATACCGTCGTTTTCGACAAGACCGGCACGCTGACCTTGGGCGTGCCAGAACCGTTGGCCTTGGCCGATCACCCACCGCAGATGTTGGCGCTGGCTGCGGCTTTGGCGGCGGGATCGTCACATCCGCTCGCGCGGGCGCTGGCCGATGGGGCGCTGGCGTTGGATGTGCTGCCTGCGGCGGTAACAGACATCCGTGAGGTTCCGGGCTACGGGGTTGAAGGTCAGTGGCAAGGCACGAGGGTCCGCCTTGGCCGGGCCGACTGGTGCGGCGCCGCGCCATTGTCGCAAACGGCAACCTATCTGGCGGTTGACGACCAAAGCCGTGCCTTTGCCTTTACCGACCGCCCCCGACCCGGCGCTCTTGCGGCGGTGACCGCGCTGAAAGCTGCAGGAATGACGGTTGAACTGCTGTCTGGCGACGCTGAGGCCCCGGTGCGTGATCTGGCCGGACGGTTGGGGATTTCCAACTGGAAGGCAGGCGTGCTGCCGGCGGAAAAGGCCGCGCGGGTGGCGGAATTGTCGGCTGCGGGCCACCGGGTCCTGATGGTAGGCGACGGTCTGAACGACACGGCGGCGCTGGCAGCGGCGCATGTGTCAATCTCGCCCGCAACTGCGCTGGATGCGGCACGGGTGGCCTCGGACATTGTGCTTTTGGGCCAGGACATGGCCCCGATCGCCGATGCAGTGCGGATCGGGCGGCAATCGGCGCGGCGGATGGTGGAGAACTTCGTGATCTCGGGCGGCTACAACGTGATTGCCGTGCCTTTGGCGCTTGTGGGCCTGGCGACACCACTGGCGGCGGCGCTGGCGATGTCGCTATCGTCGATCACCGTATCGCTTAACGCGATGAGATTGAAGTAGATGGAGATTCTGGCAATTCTGATCCCGGTTTCGCTGTTCCTGGGCGGGATCGGTCTTGTGGCGTTCTTCTGGGCCCTGAAGACCAAGCAGTTCGATGACCCGGAAGGGGACGCCGAGCGGATTTTGACGACAGAATGGGACGACAAGCCTCGGCAGTAGATTGACGATGCCGGCGATGCGCACTGTCTTAAAGGCATTGTTGATCTCCTGCCGACGCAGCGTTATCTGAGGCCAGACCGAACCGACCGGATACCTTCATGCAGCTTGAGATCGATATTGATGCCGAGGTTCGGCACCAAGCCGTTGCAACACTAGACCTTGCCTGTCTTTCTCCCGAAGACATTGTGAACTTGGTTCTGCAGCGGTCAGAGGTGCTGTACGATCAGCCCCGGGCTGGCAGACCGATCAAGGCATGGAGCGAGGGGAACGATGCTCCGCTGATGCGACTTGCCCATGGAATGGGAGAGTCGTTGGCGCGACGGGCAGCGGGCTTCATACACGCCGAGTACCGCGCCGTCGCGCCACAGCTTGCCGCGTTGAAACCGGCGCGGATTGCCGACATCGGCTGTGGCTACGGGTTCTTTGATCTGTTTGCCGCCCGGGACCTTGGCGCGAGCGTTTTGTTGATCGACCTGGAACAGAACGATCGTCGGCACTTTGGCTTTCAGCCTGATGGGGCGGCCTATTCGTCCTTGGCCAAGGCGCGTCAACTGCTTCAAAGCAATGGAATTGACGCTGATCGGATCGAGACTTTGAACCCCAGGGACACCGACCCGCTTGCGGCCAAACCGGTGGATCTGGTGGTGTCATTCCTGTCCTGTGGATTTCACTATCCGGTGGATCATTATCTGGATTTTCTGGACAAGGTGCTGCGCCCGGGTGGCGCAGCGATTTTTGATCTGCGAACGCGCAGTGCCGACAAGCAAGCAGCGCAACTGGCGCAGTTTGGCAGCTTAGTTGACCTGCCGGCGCACGCAAACGCTCGGCGGGTCTTGCTGCTCAAAACAGGCTGAACTGTTCAGCCGATGGTGACGCTGGCCGATTGCAGGCCGTCGACCTCGACCCTGCAGACGTCACCGCGCTTCAGTGCACCGACACCGGCGGGGGTGCCGGTGAAGATCAGGTCTCCGGGTGACAGGCTGACCAGTTGCGAGAGAGCGGCGATGATCGCGGCGGGCGACCAAATCATGTCTGCCAACCGCGCCTCTTGCCGAAGGACGCCGTTCACGGAACAGCGCAGCGCGCCGTCCGGCATCGCACCGGGGCGGATAGCGCCCACTACTGCGGACTTGTCGAAGGCCTTGGCCATGTCCCAGGGGCGTCGGTCGGCTTTCGCCTCGGCCTGAAGGTCGCGGCGGGTCAGGTCATTGCCTGCAGCGTGACCCCAGATCATCGCGGGGGCGTCCGACTCGGCGACCATGGCGCCGGACTTGCCGATGCACAGAACCAGTTCACCCTCATGGTGCAGGTTGGTCGTGGCAGGCGGATAAGGGATTCGGCTGCCGGATTCGACCACGACATCGGCGGGTTTGGTGAAGAAGAACGGCGGCTCCTTGTCACCACCGCCCATCTCGCGCGCGTGGTCGGCAAAGTTGCGCCCGACACAAAAGATGCGGCGGACGGGGAAGCGTTCGGCGCGGCCGGTGACAGGCAGAGTGACGGTGGGCAGGGCCGGAAAGACAAGGGCGACCATCCGTCAGCCCCCCACGGTTTCGCAGGGCACGGCACGGGCGCGCAGGCGGCGGCAGGCCAGTTCGGCCTGCTCTTCCGTCAGACCCATGAAGCTGGCGCGCCAGCTGCCGTCCGATTGCGCTGTCTTGCGCAGGCCATCGTTCAACGTGGCGCTTTCGGCAAGTGCGGTCTTCAGCAGCGCGCGTTCCGCCTCGTACCGCGAAGGGTATTCACCGACATTCACCCCAAAGTGCCGCCCGCCCGAGCTGGACATGACAACCACGACTTCTTCAACCTGTTCGGCGGGCGCGGCCGCAACGTCGACACTGTCGAAGATCGGGGCCTGACGATCGGGTGCAGGGGCCGCAATGGTGGTGGCGGCAAGCTGGGTGTCGAGCGGGGCAATGGCGGTGGCGCCGGCAACGGTCTCAACCCCTGTGACATCGGCCAACAGGCCTGCGGTCAGGCTGGTTTCTTCTGGTGCAGGCGCAGTCACGTCGGCCGCAAGTTCGGTTTCCGGCTTCGTGCCCGGATCGGTGACCACCAGTTCGGCGGTCTCTGTGGTCTGAAGGTCTTCTACCGGCAGCACAGCCTCGGCTGTGGCTTCGGCTTGGGCAAGCGTGGCCGCATCGGCGCCAAGAGCATCCGGGCGTGGCAGTGGCTTGCGGTCGGCAAGGCCGGGGTCGGCGGCGGCAAGGAGCGTTTCTTCTGCAGGCACGGTCTCAGACGCTGGGGCATCCGTGCCAAGCGCGGAGGCCTGGCCGTCAAGCGTGCCGTCGGACACAGCGGGCTGCGGCAAATCTGCAGGGGGTGCTGCGGCAAGCTGGGTATCAGCCACCGCTGACGGGGCCGTGTCGACTACGGCTTCGGGTGCGACCTCTGCCACCGGTGCTTCGCCCGAGGCGATGGCGGCGGCCTGAAACTCCAGCGTCCCCTGTGGAGGTGGCTCGGCAGTTGCCTCGGCCAGCGCGTCCGCAATTCCGTCTGCCATTGCGATAGCTACGGCGTCAGGCACGGCAGTGACTGTCGGACGCGCTTTTGGCCGAGGGGACGTGGTGACCGCACCGGATACGCGCACCGTCTTTGCGGCACCCCCTTCGGCATCAAGATCGTCGATCGCATGGGTGGCCGAAGCGACAAGCGCCTCATCTGCCGGGATACCGGGGGCTTGCGGCGGCTGTTCCTTGACGCGGTTCTTGGCCGCCCCAAACCCAAGGTCCATCAGTTCCTTCATCTTGGCATTGCGGTTCGCGGTGGAGGTGCCGCCGAAGACTGTTGCAATGATCCGCTTGTTTCCGCGCACGGCCGAGGCGGTCAGGTTGAACCCGGCAGCCGAGGTATAGCCGGTCTTGATCCCGTCCGCGCCTTCATACGCATCCAGAAAGCGCGAGTTGGTGTTGGTCACCGTGGCCATGCCTGCATCAGCGGTGCGGCGTGAGAAGATGTTGTAATATTGGGGGAAATCGTAAAACAGGTGGCGGCCCAGAATGGTCATGTCCCGCGCTGTCGACAGGTGCCCGTCGGCAGTAAGGCCGTGGGCGTTGCGAAAGGTGGTGCTGGCCATGCCAAGCTCTTTCGCGGTGCGGGTCATGCGTTTGGCAAAGGCTTCACGGTCGCCGCCGATGTGGTCACCGATTGCGGCGGCGGCATCGTTGGCTGATTTCACGGCAGCCGCTCGAATCAGATAACGCAGGGCAATCTTCTGCCCCGGCTTCAGCCCGAGGCGCGATGGCGGCTGCGATGCGGCATATTTGGACACGGTGATCTTGCTGTCCAGCGTCAGGCGGCCGGCTTGAATTTCCTGAAATGTGATGTAAAGCGTCATCATCTTGGTCAGTGAGGCCGGGTGCAGCCGCGCGTCCGAGTTCTGCTCGTACAGAACCTCGCCCGTTCGGGCATCCATGACGATGGCGGCGAATGGTGCCGCCTGAAGCGGGGCGGTCACCAGAACGGTGAACGCCACGACCACGACCAGAATTGCGCGAAGAATCCGCCCGAGAAGCGATGCCACGTCGCCTGTCCCCTTGCCTGTGCGGCCCGAATTTCCGGTGCCGAGTTCTGCCTCGGGAAGAAAGCTAACACAGCAGATCGGTTCCGAAAACCCAAAAAATCCAATGACTTTGCGGGTGTTGTTCATGCAGTTGCATAGAGGCCGCAGTGGGCGTGGATGGCCCTGCCATATCTTGCGGGGTGCAAGCAGGTTGCCGCTATCTGTTGCGGTTGTCGTTAATGCCGGCCACGAGGTCAGGCAGGCCGCCCAAACCGTCCAGTGCGTGAAAGCGCGGGTTGTTCGCTGGAGCGTCGGCCAGTTCCAGCGCCCAGGTGACATCGTGGGGCACATGCACGCCCCATGCCCCGGCCGCCAGCGCGGGGATCACGTCGGATTTCAGCGAATTGCCGACCATCATCGCCTGATCCGCGCCAGTGCCGTGGCGGGCAAAGATCGTGCGATAGGCGGCTTCGGTCTTGTGGCTGACGATCTCGACCCCGTCGAACAGGTCACCCAGTCCGGATTGAGCGAGTTTGCGTTCCTGATCCAGAAGGTCGCCCTTGGTGATCAGAAGAACGCGGTAGTCTTCCGCCAAAGCAGTAACGGTGGCGCGGGCCTGCGGCAGAAGATGAATCGGATGCTCCAGCATCTTGCGGCCCGCGGCGATAAGGTCGGCAATGACGGCGGTGGGAACGCGGCCTTCCGTCACCTCGATCGCGGTTTCGATCATCGAAAGGGTGAAGCCTTTCACGCCAAACCCGTAGTGGTCAAGGTTGCGGCGTTCTGCCGCCTCAAGCCGCTGGGCCAGATGGTCGGGGTCGGCGTGATCGGCCAGAAGGCGGGTGAATCGCTCTTGTGTGAGGCGAAAGAACGACTCGTTCTGCCAAAGCGTATCGTCGGCATCAAAGCCTATGGTTGTCAGCATGACCTGTCCTTTTGCGCCGTCCTGAACGCCGCCCCTTTTCGCCAGCCCAGAAAAGGCTATATTTCATCCACCTGGTGCAACCCCCGAATCCATATGGAGCGAACCTTCGTGTCGTCATGCCTGCTGACCATGTCTGACAAGACCGATGGCCCGGGCCAGGATACGTCGATTCTGACCAAGACAAAGGCCAAGACCGAACGGCCGCCTTTGTACAAGGTGATGCTGCTGAACGACGACTATACCCCGATGGAGTTTGTCGTCCATGTGCTTGAGCGGTTCTT